>NZ_CALMQR010000131.1:0-16590 GCF_937871995.1 uncultured Citricoccus sp.
CGGATCAACCGGCGCACCCGCGTGACCAGGGCGTCCACGTCGTCGATGAGCCGGGCGGCGCCGTCGATGTCCTTGCGCAACCGCGTCTCGACCTCGGGATCCTTCAGCGGCGCCAGGTCCGTCTCGAGGGTGACCACCGCGGCCATGAGGGCCGCGCGCTCGGCGCCCAGCGCGGCGCCCACGTCGCTGAGCACGTTCTGGTTGTAGTCCTCCAGCAGTTCCGTCGCCACGCCCACGACGTCGGCCGCCACCGTCACGATGGCCCCCGGCGGTTCCGCGGCCCGTTCGATGGCCTGCTGGATCTGCCGCGATCGTTCGGCACGCTCCGGCTCGGTGTCCCGGGGCATCGCGAAGGCGTCGGCGACGGAGGCGAACCCCGACTCGTCCGCGTCCGAGAGCCCCAGCGCGGTGACGGCGATCCGCTCGCAGCGGGCGGCCAGTTCCTCCCGATCGCTGAACCGGGCCGCCATGGCCACCAGGGCCGCTCCCTGGGCGGCCATCAGCGCGCCCGTGGCCCCGCCGCCGGGTGTCGGCTCGCCGGAGGCCAGGCGGTTCAGGTAGTCCTCGATGCGCTCGTGCCGGATCATGGGTCCATCACAGCACCGCGTCCGGAGTCGCGCCAGTCCTGCGGCGGCCCGGGTGTGGCCTCGTCAACGCGGCAACCGCACCGTGCTGGTCAGCGTGGTGAGCATGGGCTCCCGCGGAGTGGAGCTGAACCCGAACCGCGGTGGCGGGTCCATCTCCGTCAGGCCGCCCAGGTCCCGGCCGCCCCAGGAGGCCGTGGAGGCGGTGATGCGGTGCAGGTCCCGGGCGGAGTACCACTCGAGCCGGTCGTTCCCCGCGGTGCCCAGCGTCCGCACCCCGGGCATCACCACCCGGGCCACCCGGTCGCTGACCCGCGCCACCGTCAGGGTGCGGCCCAGCCGGGGCGGGACGGCGCGCAACAGGTGCCCCCAGGCCGTCCGCCGCCCCACCGTGAACTCCCAGTGCAGCGGCCCGGCCCGCACGGTCCAGGCGGGACCCTCGACGGCGACGGACACGGGGACCTGCCGGACGTCGTCGAACACGTAGGTGGCCGAGACGAAGTCGGCGACCCAGTCGTCCGGGGCCAGCAGCTCGCGCCGGCCGTCCGGGTGCTCCACCATGACGTCCGCGAACGGCCCGTGGGGGCTGTGGTCCCAGGCGCCGAGCACCAGCCGGGTCCCACCGGAGGTCCCGGCCCCGGCGATGTGGCCGGTGAACTGCCATCGGTCCATGCGCGTCTCCCGCCGCCGTCGTGGTCTGCTCATCCCATCATCACCCGCGCGCCGCGTGCAGGCTGAAGGCGGCCAGGAAACCGGCGGCGGCGATGAGCCCCGAGTACAGGGCGGCGTCCTCGAAGGCCTCCGGGATCATGGTGTCCGTGATCATCGCCAGGATGGCCCCGGCGGCCAGCGCGTTGACGACGGCCAGCGTGGCCGGTGGGGCGCCGTCCAGCAGGAGGTAGCCGGCCAGCGCCGCCAGCCCGGAGGCCACCGCGATGCCGCCCCAGATCCCGAAGACGTAGCCCGGCCCGCGCCCGGCACGTTTCCAGCCGGCCGTGCTGGAGAGCCCCTCCGGGACGTTGGAGATGAACACGGCCACGAACATCGGCAGGCTGACCCCGCCGCCGACGAGCACGCTCAGCCCCAGCACCATGGATTCCGGGACCCCGTCCAGCAGGGCCCCGATCGCGATCGCCCCGCCGGCACCGTCCCCGTCCAGTCCGGACTGCTGGTGACCCGAGCGCTTGCGGTGCCGGGCCCCGAACCGGGCCAGCACGATGTTCAGTCCGACGTAGGTCACCGCCCCGACGGCGAAGCCGATGACCGTGGCGGCGAGTCCACCGGTGGTCAGGGCCTCGTCGACGAGCTCGAAGGTCAGGGCGGAGATCAGCACGCCGGAGCCGAAGGCCATCACGGCCGCCACCACCCGCCGCGGCACGTCGACGAACCAGGCGATGACGCTGCCCAGCAGCAGCGCCGCACCGGCGATCAGGCCGGCCCCGCCGGCCAGCAGCCATTCCGGCATACGCACCTCCGGGTTCAGGATCGTGCACGACCGGGCCGCGGGGAAGGGCCGGTGCGTGCCGTGGGCCCGTGGGCGCGCCTCCGGTCGGCAGGTCTGGGCCTGGGCCCGCGGTAGGAGGACACTGCTGCTGTGGAACTCGATCCCGTGGTCACCAATCCGGAGCACTACTCCGTCCTGTTCGAGAACGACGAGGTGCGGGTGCTGGAATACATCGACCGGCCCGGCGACCGGACGACGCCGCACGACCACCCCGACAGCGTCATGTACTCCCTCAGCCACATCCGCCGCCGACTGGTCGCGGGTGAGCACCAGCGGGACGTGGACATCCCCGCCGGGACGGTCAACTGGGTGCCCGCCCAGCGTCATTCCGGCGAGAACACGGGGGACACGCCCTCGAGGGCGATTTTCGTGGAGCTCAAGCGCGTCGGCCAGGCCCCGCGGGGCGAGGCGCTCGGGCCCAGCTGAGGCATCGGCGACCGGGCCGGCTGAGGACGTGGGCACCCGGGCCCGGCCTGGGGGCCGGCGGCCGGTGGGGATAGGGTGGCCGCAACGAGACGCCCCGGCCCGCCCGGAGCGTGTGACGGCAACCCCAGGAGCGATCATGTCCGGACGGTCCACCCCGTTCTCCGTGGGAGACCACGTGAGCTGGAACTCCGAGGCCGGTCGGGTCTCGGGCACCATCACGAGGGTCCACACCAGCGATTTCGACTACAAGGGACACACCCGCCGGGCCTCGGCGGAGGACCCGCAGTACGAGATCAAGAGTGACAAGACGGATCACGTGGCCGCCCACAAGGGCAGCGCGCTGACCCGGCTCAAGGACTGAGCGGCACCCCGCGGCGCCACGCCGATGGCTGACGCACCGGTGCGCCGGCGGCGGGCTCAGAGCCCGAGGTCGCGCCCGATGAGTTCCTTCATGATCTCGTTGGAGCCGGCCCAGATGCGGTTCACGCGGGCGTCCTTCCAGGCCCGGGCCACCCGGTACTCGTTCATGTAGCCGTAGCCGCCGTAGAGCTGGACGCAGTGGTCCAGGATCTCGTTCTGCACGTCCGAGGCCCAGTACTTGGCCTTGGCGGCGTCCACGGCGGACAGCTCGCCGGTGGTGTGGGCCAGCACCGCCTCGTCCACGAACGCCTGGGTGACCTCGGCCTTGGTCACCAGCTCGGCGAGCAGGAACTTGTTGTGCTGGAAGGCGCCGATGGGTTGACCGAACGCCGTGCGCTCCTTGGTGTACTCGAGCGTCTCGTCCAGGATCTGCCGGGCGTGCGCGAGCCCGTAGACCGCGGCGCCCAGCCGCTCCTGGGGCAGGTTCACCATCATCTGGATGAAGCCGGTGTCCACCTCGCCGATGATGTTCTCGGACGGGACGCGCAGGTTGTCGAAGAACAGTTCGGCGGTGTCCGACTCCGGCTGTCCCACCTTGTCCAGCTTGCGGCCGCGGTGGAAGCCCTCCATGGTGGCCTCGACGCCGAACAGGGTGATGCCCCGGGCCTTCTTCTCCGGGCTGGTCCGGGCGGCGACGATCACGAAGTCCGCCGAGTAGCCGTTGGTGATGAAGGTCTTGGAGCCGTTGAGGACCCAGTCGTCCCCGTCCCTGACCGCGGTGGTGCGCAGGTTGGCCAGGTCGGAGCCGCCGGAGGGCTCGGTCATGGCGATGGCGGCGATGATGGACCCGTCGGCGATGCCGGGCAGCCAGCGCTGGTGCTGCTCCGGGGTGCCGAGCTTGACGATGTACGGCGGGACGACGTCCGCGTGGATGCCGATGCAGGACGGCAGGGCGAAGTTGACCCGGGAGAACTCCTCGAACAGCACCGCGTTGAACCGGTAGTCCTGCGGGTAGCCGCCGCCATACTGTTCCGGGACCTCCAGGCCGAGCAGGCCCTGCTCCCCGGCGGCCTGCCACAGCTCGCGCGGAAGCCCCTTGTCCTCCGCCCACTGCTCGACGTGCGGAGCGACGTGGCGCTTGACGAACTCGGCGACGGATTCGCGGAAGTCATCGTGCTCGGTCTCGAACATGCGACGGCGCATGGGACGGTCCTCTCGGGGTTACTACTGGGTACACCTCGAGGGTGCCACCGGGGGCCCCCACGCGCAATACCGGCGGGTAACTTATGGCGTCGTGTCGTCGGCCGACAGGGGGAAGACGCTCAGGTACAGGCGTACCCGGCGGGTCTGCGCCACCGGGTCCCCGTCCGGCGTCGGCCGGTCCGGGGGTGTTCCGGTGTCGCCGTCCGCACCGGAGGGGTCGCCGGGCCGGCCCAGGTGGCGGTCGATGACCGTCATGAGCTCCTCGGTCAGGGCCCGGGTCTGGGCCGCCGTCAGCTCGCGGGTGGTGGTGTTGTCGATCGAGGCCTCGATCCATTCCCGCTCCTCGTGGTTCTCCACGGACAGCCAGCGGCCCAGCGCGGCCGCGCGCTGGTCGAGCGAGGCCTGCAGCAGGGCCTGGATGGCCGGCCTGTTCGCCTCGTCCTGGGCCAGGTCGTAGGTGGGCACCGCGAACCCGACCGGTTTCCACCAGCGCTCCCGGCCCGAACCCCGTCCGGTGTCCTCCTCCACGAAGCCGTGCTTCTCCAGCTGGCGCAGGTGGTAGCTCGTCTGCCCCGTGCTCTCGTCCAGGTGCCGGGCCAGGGCGGTCGCGGTGGCCGACCCCACGTCCGTCAGGTGGGAGTAGATCGACATCCGCAGCGGGTGGGCGAAGGCCTTCATGGCCCGCGCGTCGACCTTCCGGGGGGCGACGCCGGGCAGCTGGGCCGGGCCGTCCGCCACGGGATCCGGGGAGGGCTGGGGGGCCTCGGTGGGGAGGGGGTCCTCCGGGGCCGAGGACTTGTCACGAGGCATGTGCAGAGCTACCTTTGCATAGACAGCTTTGCAAAGAAATCTCTGCAAAGTCTTCTCGGCACCAGTCTACGGAGATGACCCCCATGCTGCGATCCACCGCCGCGCTCCCGGCCGACCACTCCTCTCGGGCCCTGCCCCGCCCTGCCCGCCAGCCCGCGAAGCCGGCCACCCCCTGGAGCCTGGGCCGGGCGTTCCGCGCCCTCCTCGGGCCGTCCGCGACCCGCGTGGGCGCCGCCGCCCAGCGCCGCTCCGGTGCAGGGACCGGCTCAGGCGCGGGGTCAGGTGCGGGGTCAGGCACCGGCCAGCGCCCCGGCGTCGGCGTCGACCACCGTGAGGGGCAGGCCATGCACCGGATCCGGCGCGCGGCCGCCCTCGGGGGCGGTCCCGGCCTGCGCTGAGGCCCCGTCAGGGCAGGTGGCCGCCACGTCCGTCGGATGGGCCGGGGCCGCAACGGCGTTCGCCTCCGCAGGTCCGGCGGGCGCCGCGTCGGCGCCGAGTTGGGGCCGCGCCGTAGACTGCGGCTCGTGGAAAAGGCGCAGGCCGCGGACGCGGCAATGGGGGAGACGGCCGAGGACAGGACCCGCCGGATGTGGCCGCGATTCCTCGTCATCGTGCTGTGCCTGGCCGGGCTGGTCATCGCGCTGCAGTTCGTCCAGGGCCTGCAGGGCATCATCGGGCCGGTGTTCCTCGGCCTGAACCTGGTCATCATCGCCTACCCGCTGCAGGCGTGGATGATCCACCGGGGGGTCAACCGCTTCCTCGGGGCGTCCGTGACCGTGCTGATCGTGGTGGTCGTGCTGATCGTGTTCCTGGCCCTGATCCTGTGGTCGGCCTCGGAACTGGTGATGGCGCTGCCCGAGTACAGCGCGGAGTTCACCAACATCTACTTCGGCATGGTGAACTGGATCGGCAGTTTCGGCGTCACCCCGGACATGGTCATCGAACAGCTCTCCGGCCTGAACATGTCCACCGTGGTGTCCACGGCCACCGGCCTGCTCACCGCCGTCCTGTCCAACGTCACCGCCATCATCGGCCTGCTGGCCACCGTCATCATGGCCGTGTTCTTCCTCGCCATGGACTCCGTGGCCGTGGAGCGGCGGATCGCGCTGCTGAACACCGCCGACTACGAGCTCGGGCAGGCGCTGACCGCGTTCGCCCAGGGGGTGCGGCGGTACTGGGTCGTCACCACGGTCTTCGGGCTGCTCGTCGCCGCGCTGGACGTCGCCGCGCTGGCCGTCATCGGCGTCCCGATGATCTGGGTCTGGGGCGTGCTGAGCTTCCTGACCAACTACATCCCCAACATCGGATTCATCATCGGCATGGTCCCGCCGGCGTTGCTCGGCCTGGTGGAGGGCGGCTGGGGTGCGTTCTTCGCCGTGATCGTGGCCTACTCCGTCCTGAACTTCGTGCTGCAGTCGATCGTCCAGCCCAAGTTCACCGGCGATGCCGTGGGCGTGATCCCCACCGTCTCCTTCCTGTCCCTGCTGTTCTGGGCCTGGATCCTCGGTCCGCTCGGCGCCATCCTCGCCCTGCCCGCCACGCTGCTGCTGAAGGCGGTCATGGTCGACGCCGACCCGCAGTCCCGCTGGATCAACACGTTCATCGCCTCCGACCTGCGCGGGATGGAGGAGCGGAACCGGCGCGCGCTGGCGCGGCAGCGTTCCGACCGGGCGGCAGAGGAGACCGTGGCCGCCCGGGCGCCCGGGGCCCGCGAGGGCGTGCTGTCCGGCGAGGACCTGCGTGATGGCGCCGCGGCGGGTGGCGGCGACGGGGCCGGCGACGGCGGTGCGCCCGGGGACCCGGGGGCGCAGTCCCCTCCACAGCGGACCGAGTGAACGGGGCCGTCCACGGTCCGGCCCGGGCGGGCCGGACCCTGTCCGTCGTCCGTGAAACCATGGAGGGATGACCACCCCCACGCTGCCGTACGTCGCCGACCAGGACATCGCTGCCCTGGTGGGGTCCGCGGCGGCGGACAAGGGCAAGGCCTACGCCCGCCAGGGTGCGGTCACCTCGATGCAGTGGGACGCCCCGGAGGGGGCGGGCGAGGCAACGCCCGCCCCGCCCGCGACTCTGACCGCGTCGGTGCAGGGCAACGACCGGTTGCCGTACGAGACGTACGTCCTGCTGGTGCCCGGCCGGCCGGCGTCGTCCCCGGAGGCACTGCCCTCGTGGCGCCCGGTGCGCGCCGGCTGCACCTGTCCGGTCCGCAACGACTGCAAGCACGCCGCGGCGCTGCTCTACACCGCGACCGAGGAGGCGATGCGCCGGCACCTGCGGCACCAGGCACTGCGCGCCGTGCCCGGGGGTCCGGCCGGGCAGGACGCTGCCCCCTCGGTGCAGGGCTGGGGCCAGGTGCACCGCTACACCGAGGCGGACGTCTGGGGCGGTGAGGACGGCGGCGGTCCCTGGGGGGAGGAGGCCGAGCGCGAGGACTGGCGCTCGGTGCTGGGGGAGCTCACCGGGGAGAACTTGAGCCTCGGTTCGGACGAGCCGGTGGCGATCGGCGTGGAGCTGATGGCCGAACCGCAGAACCAGATGCGCCGCCGCTGGGGCGCCCACGCCGCCAGCGTCGAGGACGTGCGGTCCGGTGCCGCCCTGCAGGTCCACCTGCGCCCGATGCGCCGCGGTTCGCGGGACAACTGGATCAAGGGCGGGCTGACCTGGAAGAAGTTCCAGTACGGGGGACTGCGCCACCAGTTGCGCGAGGACCATGTGGAACTGCTCGGCCAGTTCTACCGCCTCTTCCTCGCCGAACGTCCCCAGGGGATGTTCGGCAATGACGAGACGCTGCGGCTGGACCAGCTCTCCGGCCCGCCGGCCTGGCAACTGCTCACCCGCGCCCGGGAACTCGGGGTCGAGTTCGTGGGCCAGGGCGTGGTCGGCGAGGTCGTCCTGGCCGGGCCGGCCAGCGTGCGCCTGGACGTGCGCGGGGAGTCGGACCTCGCCGTGGTGCCCGTGGTCGAGTCCGGCGGAGCACCGGTGCCCGGGGCGCGGGCGGCCGGCACCGGGGGATTCATCGCGGTGGACGTGCCCGACGACGCCCCGCAATGGGGTTCCCCGGTGCGCCTGACGCTGGTGCCGGCCGAGCGCACGCTGCCGCGACCGGTGCTGGACCTCTTGAAACAGGACGAGCCGCTGCAGATCCCGGCGGGAGAGACGGAGGAGTTCTTCTACGACGTCTACCCGCGGCTCTCCCGGATGATGCCCGTGGCCAGCACGGACGGATCCGTCGCGTTCCCGGAGGTGCCCGCCCCCGAGCTGCAGCTGCACGTGCGGTACGGCAAGGACCACCGGGCGAGCCTGGACTGGTCCTGGCTGTACTGGGGTCCGCGGCGCGAACTGCCGCTGGAATCGCGCCGGTCCCGGTCCCGCGGGGGCTGGTCCCCCACGGGGTACTCGGGCCGGGCCCGGAACCCCGAGGCCGACCGGGACATCGAGCACGAGGACGCCGTGCTGGACGCGGTGGGCGAGCACTGGCCGGTCGCCGGCGCGGGCGGGGCGCAGCACCTGGCCGGGATGGAGACGGCGCGGTTCGTGGAGAACGTGCTGCCGGTGCTGCAGGGCCTGGAGCACGTGAGCGTGACCGAGCACGGGTCCAGGCCGGACTACCGGGAACTGACCGACGACCCGCTGGTGCGCATCACCCAGGTCGAGTCCGGGCGGAAGAAGGACAACGACTGGTATGACCTCGGCTTCGAGATCACCATCGGCGGGGAGCTGTTCCCCTTCACCGAGGTGTTCACGGCCCTGGCGGAGGGGCAGAAGGCCCTGATGCTCAAGGACGGCACCTGGTTCCGCCTGGACCACCCCTCCTTCCAGAAGCTGCGCGACCTCATCAACGAGGCCGAGGTGATGGGGGACTGGAGCGCCGAGCGCCCGCGGATCTCCCGCTACGACGTGGCGCTGTGGGAGGAGTTCGAGGACCTCGCCCACGAGTCCGTGGCGGCCCGGGCCTGGCAGGAGACGGTGGGCGCGCTCAAGGACCTGGCCGAGATCCCCACGCCCGAGGTCCCCGAGGGCCTCGACGCCCGGTTGCGTCCCTATCAGCTCGAGGGCTTCGCGTGGCTGAGCTTCCTGTACGACCACGGACTCGGCGGCATCCTCGCCGACGACATGGGCCTGGGCAAGACCGTCCAGACCCTCGCCCTCATTGCCCGGGCGCGCGAGCGCGGCGCCCACAATCCCGGCGACCACCCCGGCGACCACCCCGGCCAACACGCCGCCGAGCCCCTGGCGGAACAACGAGCGCCGGACCACGGCGAGCCCGTGCCGCCCCCACAGGTGGCGCCCCCGTTCCTGGTGGTGGCGCCGTCCTCGGTGCTGTCCGTCTGGAAGGAGGAGGCCGAGCGCTTCGCGCCGGGCCTGGAGTTGCGGGTGCTGGACACCACCGCCGCCAAGCGCGGGACGACGGTGGCCGAGGAGGTGGCCGGGACCGACGTCGTGGTCACCAGTTACACCCTGCTGCGGCTGGACTCGGGGCAGTACACCGCGCTGGACTGGGACGGGCTGGTGCTGGACGAGGCGCAGTTCGTGAAGAACCGTTCGGCCAAGGCCCACCAGGCGGCCCGGGACGTCCGGGCGCCCTTCCGGCTGGCGATCACCGGCACGCCGATGGAGAACTCACTGTCCGACCTGTGGGCCCTGCTGTCCCTGACGGCCACCGGGCTGTTCCCCTCGCACACGGTGTTCCGGCAGGAGTACACCAAGCCGATCGAGACGCCGGATCCCTCCGATGACGGCACCCGGTTCGCCGCCGAGCGGATGGCGCGGCTGCGGCGCCGGATCCGGCCGTTCATGCTGCGGCGCACCAAGGAGCTCGTGGCCTCGGACCTGCCCCCGAAGCAGGAGCAGGTCAGCCACGTCGAACTGGTGCCCAAGCACCGCCGGCTCTACGACCAGGTGCTGCAGCGCGAACGCAAGAAGGTCCTGGGGCTGCTGCAGAACATGGACGAGAACCGCTTCGTGATCTTCCGGTCCCTGACCCTGCTGCGCATGCTGGCGCTGGACCCGGCGATCGTGGACGAGGAGTACGCCTCCGTGCCCTCCTCCAAGATGGAACAGCTGATGGAGAACCTGGAGGAGATCGTGGCCGAGGGGCACCGGGTGATCATCTTCAGCCAGTTCACCTCGTTCCTGTCCCGGGTGGGGGACCGGCTGGCCGACCGCGGCGTGGCCTTCGCCTACCTGGACGGCTCCACCCGCAACCGCTCCGAGGTGATCAGCCAGTTCAAGAAGGGCACCGCCCCGGCGTTCCTGATCAGCCTCAAGGCCGGTGGCTTCGGGCTGACCCTGACCGAGGCCGACTACGTGTTCCTGCTGGACCCCTGGTGGAACCCCGCCACCGAGGCCCAGGCCGTGGACCGCGCCCACCGGATCGGCCAGGAGCGCACCGTCATGGTGTACCGGATGGTGGCCGAGGGGACCATCGAGGAGAAGGTGCTGGCCCTGCAGCAGCGCAAGGCGGCCCTGTTCTCCTCCCTCACCGACGGGGACACCGCGTTCTCCAGCACCATCACCGCCGACGACGTCCGCGAGCTGTTCGCCCCGGACCGCGGCTGAGGGGACGCGCCCGGGCCGGCATCAGGGCCGCGCCCGGGCCGGGATCAGGGACGCGCCCGGGCCGGGATCAGGGACGCGCCCGGGTCGGGATCAGGGGCTGCGCCCGGGCCGGAGAGACTGGGCCGGGGACGCCGGATATTGTCCCGCGCGCCGGGCGGACCTACGGTGTTCGCACATCCGGAGTTCACCGAGGGCGCGCCAGGGCCGGACCGGGCCCGACGTCAGAGAGGGGCAGTGGTGATGGGAGAGGCAGTGAAGCCGGTCGTCGTCGGCGTGGACGGTTCGGAGACCTCCGTGGAGGCCCTGAAGGAGGCCGGGCGCATGGCCGCATTGCTGGGCGCCCCGCTGAAGGTGGTGACGGCCTGGCACTGGTCGGTCGTGGCCGCAGCGGTGCCCGCCCCGGATGCCCAGGACTTCCGCGGCCGGGCCCAGGAGGCCGTCGACCAGGCGATCACGGCGGCGTTCGGGGACGACGTGCCCGAGGGGCTGGAACGAGTGGTCCGGGAGGGGCCGCCGGCGCAGGTGCTGCGCGAACTGAGCAAGGACGCCTCCCTCGTCGTGGTGGGCAACCGGGGCCACGGGGGCTTCGCCGGCCTGCTCCTGGGCTCGGTCAGCTCCGCCGTGGCCGCCCACGCCCACTGCTCGGTGCTCATCACGCACAAGCACGGAGGGGACGGGGACCGCTGAGCGTCAGGGCATCCGCGTCGGCTGCGGCAGGCCCACGTGCCGGATGCCCACGCCGCGTCGGTACAACCGGTGCGCGGGAACCGGCACCACGGCCCGCCCGGGGTAGGCGGCCTCGAGGACCTGGTGCGCCCCCTCGTCGTGGGGATCGTCGAAGGACGGCACCACCACGGCCCCGTTGACCGGCAGGACGTTGACGTAGGACCAGGACACCTGGCCCCTGCCGTCGGACTCGGCCAGGGGAGCGGTGATGGCGGCGACGTTCAGGGGCCGGCCCCGGGCGTCGGTCTCGCCCTGCAGGATCTCCAGTGCCTGCAGGGACACCTCGTGGTCCGGGTGGGACGGATTCTCCTGCCAGTGCAGCAGCACCACGGTGGGGGAGGCGAACGCCACCACCTGGTCGATCTGCCCGCCCACCCCGTGCGGGCCGGCGTCGCGGGCCAGGCCGCGGGGCAGCCAGATGACCTTGCGGATGTCCGTGTACCGGGCGAACTCCGCCTCCACGTGCGCGCGGGACCACCCCGGGTTGCGCGCCGGGTCCAGGAGCACGGACTCGGAGGCGATCAGCGTCCCCTCGCCGTCGGTGATGAACGCACCACCCTCGTTGACCAGCAGGGACAGCTGACGCCGGGCGCCGGTCAGCTCGGCCAGCGTGCCCCCGGCCACGTCGTCCAGCCGGAACTCGACGCCCGGGCGGCGGCCGAAGCCGTTGAAGACCCAGTCGATCATGCCGATCCGGCGCTGACCGGTCTGTCCGTCCACGCCACCCACCGTGAAGGTCGGGCCGGACAGCCGCAGGAACGGGTTGTCCATGGACAGCGGGACCACCGGGATCAGGGGGTCCACGTAGGTGTGCACGATCTGCCGGTCGGCGGGGTCCACCAGCAGGGTGACCGGCTCGTAGTCCATCACCGCGTGCGCGACCCGGGCCCAGGCACGGCGGGCCCCGGAGACCTCCCACGAGCTGGTGCCCATCCGCGAGTAGTCCCGGGGGAAGGCGAGCCACAACCGTTCCTGGGGTTCGGTGTCCGCCGGCAGGTGCCAGGTGTCCTCCGTGGTGCCGGTCAGCAACGTGCCGGAGCCGGGGGATTCCGCCGCCGGAGTCCGCACCCCGGAGGGTGATGACCGCGGGAGGCCCGTGGACGGAACCGGTGTCCCCGAGGAGGCCTCCCGGCCCGATGACGTCCGGGGCTGCTCGTCCATGGATCCCCTCTCATCAGGTCGTTCACGGGATACGCCGGCGACGACGGCCGCCGGCGGGCCCCGTGCGGCCGGCACCTCCCATGCTATGCGAGCGTGCGATGCGCTTCACACAGAGCCGGTCCGGGACGCCGTCCCCAGGCCGAGGTCGCCGGCCGCCTCCTCCAGGACGGAGCGGACGGCGACGACGGCGGGAGACCCGGCGGTGGAGGACCGGGTGGAGGTGAAGACGGTGCGCATCGGCCGGCCGTCGAGGGGAATCCGCCGCAACCGGACCCGGGAGCCCACCAGAATCAGACCCGGCAGCAGGGCCACCGCGTTCCCGGACTCCACCAGGGCCAGGTGCGACTGCAGGTCGGAGGACACGTAGCGCACGTCCGGTTCGTGGCCGGCCGAGCGGCACACCTGTTCGGCCCAGTGCCGGGTGGCCGTGCCGCGGGGTTCCATCACCCACGGCAGGGGCCGGTGCGCGAGCAGCGCCTGCAGCACGGCACCGGGCGTCGGCCGTCGCCCGTCCGGCGCGGTCCCCGGCGCTGCGCGCGGTTCGGCTCCCCGCCCTGTGTCTGATGCGGTCCCCGGTTCAGCAGCGCGCACCACGTTCCCCGGCTCCACGTCCACCTCGGTCCCCGGCCCGGCGTCCAGCCGATCGACGTCCAGCGACGAGGGAACGGCCAGCTGCAGTTCGTCGCGCAGCAGCGGACGGCGGTCCAGGCCCGGCCAGTGCGGGGCGGAGTGCCCGGGGTACTGCTCGGCGACGACCACGTCGAAGTCCCGCGCCCAGGTCTCGTGCAGCGCGGTCTCGGGCTCGTACTGGACCACCTCGAGCCGCAGCCCCGGGTGCCGGGTGCGCAGCAGGGTCAGCGCCGGTGGCAACAGGGTCAGGGCGGCGGACTGGAACACGGCGAGGGTGACCCGGCCGGTGACCTCCTCGCCCGTGGAGACCAGGGCGGCCTCGGCCTGCTCGAGGGCGTCGAGGATCGGGTCGGTGCGCTCCACCAGGGCCAGGGCCGCCTCCGTGAGCTGCACCGTGCGACCGGCCCGGCGCAGCAGGACCGTCTTTGTCTCCCGCTCCAGCAGCGCCAGCTGTTCCGACACGGAGGACGGCGCCAGGTTCATGGCCCGCGCCACGGCGGTCATGGTCCCCCGGATGGACAGTTCCCGCAGCAGCACCAGGCGTCGGACGTCCAGCACGATGCCCTCCCGTCAGTTCGGCTGATCCGAAGGGTACCCTGCGGAAACGTTCGCTGGTGGTGCAGGATGTGACGGAGAACAATATCGGTATGAGCATCCACGTCTCCCACCCGGTGGTCCCCGATCCCGCGCCGCTCAAGGCCCTGGCCCCGGCCGCCGTCGAGCAGGTCCGCACCTGGCTGCGCGAGGCCCGGAACCACCCGACCACCTTCTCCGCCCGGCAGCTGGCCGGCGTGCTGAAGGACCCGGACGGACTGGACTTCACGGTCGGGTTCGTGGACCGCGTGGTGCGGCCGGAGGACCCGGCCATCGCCGCCGAGGCACTGCGGGACCTGGCCCCGCGCACCCCCGGCTTCCTGCCCTGGCCCATGCGGGCGGCGATGGGCGCCGGGGGCCGGGTGGCCCCGGTGGTGCCGCAGCTGGCCGTTCCCGCGGCCCGGACGGTGCTGCGCGAGCTCGTCTCCCACCTGATCGTGGACGCCACCGAGGACCGTCTCGGCCCGGCCATCCGGAAGCTGAGGACCCCCGGCACCCGGCTGAACATCAACCTGCTCGGCGAGGCCATCCTCGGACGGGGCGAGGCCGCCAGACGCATGGCCGGGATCCGCACGCTCATCGAGCGCGACGACGTCGACTACGTCTCCGTCAAGGTCTCCGCCGCCACCGCCCCGCACAGCCCCTGGGCGTTCGAGGAGGCCGTCGCCGAGGTCACCGAGTCCCTGCTGCCGCTCTACGAGCTGGCCGCCTCCCAGGCCGGCACCCCCACCGGGTCCACGTTCATCAACCTGGACATGGAGGAGTACCACGACCTCGACATGACACTGGCCGTGTTCATGGGCCTGATGGACACCCCGCAGCTGCGCACCCTGGAGGCCGGGATCGTGCTGCAGGCCTACCTGCCCGACGCCCTGGACGCCATGATCCGGCTGCAGGAGTGGTCCGCACGGCGCGTGGCCGAGGGGGGCGCCCCCATCAAGGTCCGCGTGGTCAAGGGCGCCAACCTGCCGATGGAGCACGTCCAGGCCTCGCTGACCGGCTGGCCCGCGGCGACCTGCGCGTCCAAGCAGGACACCGACACCAACTACAAGCGCGTGCTCAACTACGCCCTGACGGAGGAGCGTACGCGCCACGTGCGGATCGGGGTGGCCGGGCACAACCTCTTCGACATCGCCCTGGCCTGGCTGCTGGTGCAGGAGCGCGGGCTCAGCACCGAGCAGGTGGGAGACCGCCGCCCGGACGTCGAGTTCGAGATGCTGCTGGGCATGGCCACCGGGCAGGCCGAGGCGGTGAAGAAGGACGTCGGCTCGCTGCTGCTCTACACCCCCGTGGTGCACCCGCACGAGTTCGACGTCGCGATCGCCTACCTCATCCGCCGCCTCGAGGAGGGCGCCAGCCAGGAGAACTTCATGTCCGCCGTCTTCGAGCTCGACTCCGACCCGGAGCTGTTCGCCCGCGAGGAGGCGCGGTTCCTCGCGTCCGTGGCGGGCCTGGACACCGCCATCCCGACGCCGAACCGCACCCAGGACCGCTCGGCGGCGGATCCCGAGGTGGCCCGGGGGGCGGTCCCCCAGCCGGTGGACGGCTTCGCCAACGCCCCGGACACCGACCCCTCGCTGGCGGCGAACCGGGACTGGGCGCGCCGCATCATCCGGGCCATCCCCGGCTCGCAGCTTGGGGTCGCGGAGGTGGCCGGCGCTCGGGCGCGCAACTCCGGTGAGGTGCGGGCCGCCGTCGGGAGGGCCGTGGACGCGGGGCAGGCGTGGCGCACCCTGACCGGGACCCAGCGCGAGAGCGTGCTGAACGCCGTGGCCGACGCGCTCGAGGCGCGGCGCGCCGAGCTCCTCGAGGTGGCCGCCGCCGAGACCGGCAAGACCCTGGACCAGGGCGATCCCGAGGTCTCCGAGGCCGTGGACTTCGCCCGCTACTACGGCCGGCTGGCCCGTGGACTGGACGAGGTGGAGGGCGCCCGGTACGTGTCCCCGAGGCTCGTGCTGGTCATCCCGCCGTGGAACTTCCCCGTGGCCATCCCCACCGGCGGCGTGCTCGCCGGACTGGCGGCCGGGGCACCCGTGGTGTTCAAGCCCGCCTCGCAGTCCGCGCGGACGGGGGCGGTGGCCCATGCCGCCATCGTCGAGGGGCTGCGCGCCGGACTGGCCGGCCTCGGTGCGGGCCCGGGGCGCGAGGTCTGGAACGAGCAGGAGGCGGCCGCCGTCGCCGCCGACCTAGTCACCCTCGTGACGATCGACGCCGAGGACGAGGCCGTCGTCGGGAAGGAACTCATCACCCACCCGGACGTGGAACGCGTCATCCTCACCGGCAGTCACGACACCGCCCGGCTGTTCCGGTCCTTCCGGCCCGACCTGCCCCTGCTGGCGGAGACCTCCGGGAAGAACGCGATCATCGTGACGCCCTCGGCCGACCTCGACCTGGCCGCGAAGGACGTGGTCAACTCCGCGTTCGGGCATGCGGGGCAGAAGTGCTCGGCGTCCTCCCTGGTGATCCTGGTCGGCTCCGTGGCCACGTCGAAGCGGTTCCACCGCCAGGTGCTGGACGCCGCCTCGTCCCTGACCGTCGGTTACCCGGAGGACCCGCGCTCCCAGATGGGACCGGTGATCGAGGCGCCCGGGGAGAAGCTCGAGCGCGGGCTGACCCGGCTGGGCCCGGGGGAGCGGTGGGCGCTGCAGCCGCGGCCGCTGGACGCCAGCGGGCGGCTGTGGAGCCCCGGCATCCGCTCGGGCGTGCAGCCCGGGGCCGACGCGCACCTGACCGAGTACTTCGGACCCGTGCTGGGCGTGATGACCGCGGCGACCCTGGAGGACGCCGTGGAGCTGGTCAACGCCGTGGACTACGGCCTCACCAGCGGCCTGCACTCCCTGGACGACGAGGAGATCGGGTACTGGCTCGAGCACGTCCACGCCGGCAACCTCTACGTCAACCGGGGAATCACCGGGGCGATCGTGCGCCGCCAGCCCTTCGGCGGGTGGAAGCGTTCCTCCGTGGGCGCCGGGACGAAGGCCGGAGGCCCGCACTACCTGCACGGACTCGGCGGCTGGGAGGACGTGCCGGACG
>NZ_CALMQR010000132.1:0-73183 GCF_937871995.1 uncultured Citricoccus sp.
AGCTGCCGCTTAGGCAGCCTGACCCACCCTGTCACCTATCGGTGCAGCAGTCCCGCCCTGGGCCATCAACACCCAGAAACTCCCCTCCTTGGCAATCCGTTCCTTCTTCGACAACACGCGCAACACCTCATCAGTGGGGGGGGTGTTGCAACGACCGATTGAGCTCGCCGATCCTCAGACGGACGCTATGTCGCTGATGCTGCACGTCCCACTGCATGGGCTACAACGGGACGATGGGATGGCTCGATAAGTGGTTTGGCTTGGACGAAACGGACTGGCCGCAGGATCCGAAACTGAACATGTTTCGTGAGGCGGTGTGGCAGCTGTCGCTGGACGGTGAGGTCCGCGGATGGGTGACGACCTCTGTGATGCCCATGCGTTCGCTGCCGTTCTTCTGGGATAAGCAGGAACAGATGTGGACCCAGGTGCATTGGGTGGACGGCCGGCACGAGTACTGCGAAGAAGACTACGGCCCCGAATGGTATGCGGTGGAGGAACTACGCCACGGACACTTCTCTACGTGGGATCCGGCGGTCGATGAGGAAGTCGACTTCGACGCGACGCTCGTCACCGGCGCCGAGCGAGACCGCCTATGGACAGAGTTGAACCACGGGCTCGAGCCTCACAGTCGGAGTTAAGGAGAGGCCCACACATATATATCCGCGTGGATTGACTGGGCCCAAGTGTCCGATGGTGGATCCCTCAGCGGTGTGGTGTTCAGCTTGGGATCGGAGTCTGCTGGTACGAGGCGAGAGCCCACCCGTTGCCTTGACGGACGTACACGCTTGCCATCAGAGCAACGAATGCCGGTGCTGTGCCGTCACGGTAGGCGGTACCGCGGTAGACGAGCACGGCGGCGGAGTCTCCGAGTGGGATTAGTCGTTCCTCATCGATGTCGTAGGAACGCCATGGTGGTGCTTCGTTGAGTGATTCGACGACGTCCTGTCGACTGAACACCTGACCGTGGGCCAGGACCATAACGCTGTTGTCTGTCATCAGTCGGCCGTAGAAGTCGGCTCCGGTGCTATTGCACAGCGATTGCCAGCCCTGATGCTCCAGCTCCATCAACTCCTGCAAGCTCATGCGGCCACGGTAGCCGCCGCTGCACGGCACTCGCTTGCCGGAGCGTCGCATGGACCTTGGTAGTGCGCCGCAAGCGGATCCCCAGCGAGACGGTCAAACCGGACCGCGGCCCCACGATGGTGGCTCGATTTCGTCCTGGGCGCGGCTGGCCACGTGCTGGACGGCTGGCCGCTGCCACCCGATTGATGTCCTACTAGAGCGACGGCTCACGACACGCTACCTTGGGGGCACCCCGAAGCAGAGGAGCGCCCGGTGGGCAAAGTGGTCATGTACGCCGCGGTGTCGGTGGACGGCTTCATCGCGGACGAGAACGACCAGCCCGGACCGCTGTTCGACTGGTTGACCAGCGGTGACGTGCCGTTGGACGAGAGTGGCGTGTTGACGGTGTCGCAGACGTCCTACGACTACACCCGGCCGTACTGGGACCAGATCGGGGTGACCATCGCCGGCCGCCACGTCTTCGACATCACGGACGGCTGGGACGGGACGCCTCCGGCCGGGGTGGACCACGTCGTCGTCGTGACCCACCGGGGCAGGCCCGAGGGCTGGGACCCCGAGGCCCCATTCCAATTCGTCGACGGCATCGAGGCAGGCGTGGCCACCGCGCAGGGACTCGCCGGTGACCGCATCGTCGAGGTCGCCGCCGGCGACGTCGGCGGCCAGGTGCTTGCCGCGGGCCTGGTCGACGAGGTGCGCATGGACGTCGTACCCGTCGTGTTCGGGTCCGGCAAGCCCTACTTCGGGTCGGTCCAGGGGCACCACCTGTTGGAGGATCCCGACGTGATGCTTCAGGGCCACCGGGTGCTTCACCTGCGCTATCGGGTGCGCCGTTGACCGATCCCCTTGCGGCAGGCTTCGGGACTATCTGCCCGGGTGTGCCCGCCGATCCGGTGGTCTTCAGCGCTGTGCCCGGCAGACCGACTCGCGGCGCCGAGCGAGGGCCGCTCCCGCAGCGGACCGTCGGCCCCGTCAGTGGTGACGATGGCCCGGTAAGTGCGCCTTCTCGCCGTCCTGGTCGAAGATGGTCAACAGCTCGACGGGTCCGTGATGCGCCTGGAGTAGGTGCGGGGTCATGGTGGAGAACTCCACAGCCTGACCCGGGTGGACCAGGATGGTCCGCGTGCCGAGCTGGAGCCGGATGGTGCCGCTGAGCACCGTGAACCACTCGTAACCGGGGTGCACGCGGGGCTCGTGCACCTCATGGTCGGCGGCCAGGCGCATCTTGGCGATCGTGACCCCCCGCCGGTCGCGTTCCCGCGAGAGCAGCCAGAACGTCGCACCGCCCATGGATTCGGGCTCCGGGCGAATCACCACGTCCTCGTCCCCCTCCGGCTCCACCAGCTGATCGAGGGAGGTGCCGAGCGCCTTGGCAATGGCCACGAGTTGCTCAAGCGCGATCCTCTGGTGACCGGTCTCGATGCGGCTGAGCGTGGACGGGGACAGGAAACAGCGGGCCGCGAGCGTGTCCAAGGTCCATCCGCGCGCTAGGCGCAACCCACGGATGCGCTGCCGGACGATGGACTCTGCCGATTCTTGCGTCATACGCAAGAGTGTATTCGTATTGTGGGAGACGGCCGTAATGTGGATGCCATGACTGCTCATCACCACGACCCTTTCGGCCACGAGGCTTGGCACGAGCTCCCCGACGGTTTCGCCGAGTACCTCGAGCTCGAAACCCGGCTGAACGCCCCGCTGCGTGATGCCGTCCTCGACCGTGTCGCCGGTGCCCTCGACGCAGACCCGGCCGTCGTTCTCGACCTAGGTTCCGGCGCCGGTGCAGACGCCGTGGCACTGGCCGGCCGGTTCCCCACCGCCCAGGTGCACGCCCTGGACGTCGCCCCGGAGCTTCTGGACCGTCTCGCGGGTGCGGCGACCGAGGCCGGACTGGCGGACCGGATCCACGGGCACCGAGTGGATTTGGACGGGGGCTGGCCGGCGGAACTCCCACAGGACGTGGACCTGGCCTGGGCGGCGCTGTCCCTGCATCACGTCAGCAACCCCGCCGCCGTGCTGCGGCGCGTGTTCACCGCGCTGCGGCCCGGCGGGGTACTCGTCCTGACGGAGCTCACCGGTGAGGAGGGGTTCGAACCCACAGATCTCGGCACCGACCGTGAGGGGCTGGCGCGCGCCCTGGCACAGCGCGCCCCGCACGCGATGGCGGACTGGGACCGGCTCTTGAACGAGGCCGGGTTCTGCGCGGTGAACCGCCGCGACCACGAGTTCGTCGTCCACGCAGAGACGGATGAGGGCGCCCGGTACCTGCAGCGGAGGGTGCAGTCCCAAAGGGAGCGGCTTACCCCGCAGCTGACCAGCACGGACATCGAGGGGCTCGACGGGGCCCTGGGTGCCCTCAAGGATGGGACGTCGGAGATCACCCTGCGCTCCGGCCGCGCGGTGTGGATCGCGACGCGCCCGTCGACGTCCAATGCCCCCACCGGGCATGCGGCCCGAGAACCGCTCCGTGTACGGGCCCAGGAGAGCAGATCTCAGAACGGCCGGTCCGACGCGGCGGCCGAGGACCTGGAGGCGGAGGTGGTCGTCCTGGGCGGCGGTCCCGCGGGGCTTGCGGCCGCCGTCGCGCTGGCCCGGTCGTGTCGCTCCGTCGTCGTGGTCGATGCTGGCGAGCCTCGTAACGCCCCCGCCGCGGGAGCCCACAACCTGCTCGGGCACGAGGGCATCGCGCCGGGGGAGTTGCTCGCTCGAGCCCGTACGGAGGCCGAGGCCTACGGTGTGCGGATCGTTCCGGGACGAGCGACCGGGATCTCGGGTGCAGTCGATGACTTCACCGTAGAAGTCGATGACGGGGCCTGCCTGGTCCGCGCGCGCCGGGTCATCCTCGCGACCGGGCTGGTCGACGACCTCCCGGACATCCCCGGGGTCCGCGAGGGCTGGGGTCACACCGTCTTGCACTGCCCGTTCTGCCACGGCTGGGAAGTCCGGGACCAGCAGATCGCCATCCTCGCGCGGGACGAGGTGGCCATCCACCAGGCCATGCTGTTCCGCCAGCTCAGCGACCGGGTCACCGTGTTCCTGCACGAGGCGCCGGAGCCCACCGAGGAACAACGAGACCAGATGGCGGCGCTTGGGATCGAGGCCGTGCGGGGCCGGATCGAACGCCTGGTGCTCGAGGGCTCCCAGGTGCGCGCGGTGGAACTGGAGGACGGCAGCACCTTCGCAGCCGACGCCGCCGTCATCGCCCCGCGTTTCGAGGCCCGCACCGAGCTGTACGAGCAACTCGGGGGCACCATCGAGACGACACCTTTCGGCCGACAGGTCCCCGCCGACC
This sequence comes from uncultured Citricoccus sp., assembly GCF_937871995.1. NCBI lineage: Bacteria > Bacillati > Actinomycetota > Actinomycetes > Micrococcales > Micrococcaceae > Citricoccus > uncultured Citricoccus sp. The sequence goes on from NZ_CALMQR010000132.1 coordinate 4,370, forward strand.
CACGCGGGATGACAGCGATCCCGGGAGTCTGGGCCGCCGGCAATGCCAACCAGCTCATGGCGATGGTGGTCGGCTCGGCCGCGGCCGGCGTCACCACGGGTGCCGCCGTCCACGGCGACCTCTGCGTCGCATCCCTCCAGCAGGCCCTCGAGGCCCGTCGGGCCGTCACCGCCTGATCGCGGTCTATCGCGCACGCGGGCCGCCTCTTTGCTACTGAACCACTCCCGCCGACGCCCCGTGGGTTCGTCATTTTCGTAGGGGTAGCCGAGGAACTCACCGCACTGCCAAACATGGATCTCAGCGTGCCCCGGCAACTCAAAGCACCACCCCTTGCATCGCCACCACCAACCGTTCCGAAACGGGATCCCTCGCTGGGACGGTCCTGGCGAAAGGCTTCTTAGTTCCTCGCGGGACCGGTGGAGGTTCCTCTAACGGGCAGGCTGGCACGCGTGGACAGCGCCGCCAACAGGCGACCAAAGAAGACCGCCATTGTGCGATCAAATCCTTAATGCGGTGTTACCGTGCCAGTTGTTCCGTGGCGGCTGCGGCGAGGCCGAGGGCCGGAGCGCGGGGCTGGACTGGTGCATCTGGGACCTGGCGTGAGCACACTGGGGGCATGCATAGTTCCGAGTTCCTCATGACCGCGGACCTGGCCTTGGCGGCCAGGGCACTGGCCCAAGTCTCCGGGGCCTATGTGGCCGACCGCGCCGGGCTTGACCCTGGACGGTTACAGGCGTTCGAGCGGGGTAGTGCCGATCTGGCGATCGGAGAGAAAATGCGGCTGCAACGGGCTCTGGAAGACTGCGGAGTCGTGTTCATCCCCGAGGATGACCAGTCCGGTTATGGCGTGCGGCACCGGTTGACCCGCGCCAAGATGAACCGATTGGAGAACTGGGAGAACGAGGGCGGCCCCGCCTCCGAGCATGACGTCTAGCGCCGGTTCTGATCGGCCGGGTCCGACCGTGAGTCTGGACGCCTGCACCAGCGGTGTCTCAGGCGTTCACATCGAGCTACCCGTGCCGTGTTTGCGCACCGTTTCCTGGTTACGGCCTGTTCGACACGGTTATTCGTGACCTGACGCCCCGCCGCGATCATCACCGCGACGCTGACCCACGGGCATCCGGGCCCGCCCCATCTAACGGGTCGGGGGGAGGGGCTGGAGCTTGAGTTCTCGGGACTACGCTTCCTTCATGGGATCACCCGGGGCCGCCGCCGTTCATGCCGCGATCGTTTACAATCCGGTCGGCAGGCTTCCGCTGGACCGGGTGCGGGGGGCCGTCGAAATCCAGGAGCACCGTCATGGTTGGGGCCGGTCTCGGTGGTACCGGACGAGTCGGGAGGACTCCGGGCGGAGCGCAGCACAACAAGCCCTGGCGGGCGAGCCAGCGGTGGTCATCGTCGTCGGCGGGGACGGGACCGTACGAACGGTCGCCGAGGTCTTGCACGGTAGTGGAACGCCGCTGGCGTTGCTGGCGGCGGGCACCGGGAACCTGTTGGCTCGGAACCTGGGGCTGCCGCGGGGGGATATTGACGCCTCGGTTCGGGCGGCATTCGGCGGGGTGGGCCGTCGGGTCGATGTGGGGGTTGCCGAGCTGGAGGACGAGGCCGGGCACCGCAGCAGTCGGGTGTTTTTGGTCATGGCCGGGATTGGGCTGGATGCCCAGATGGCGGCGGACACCAGCGCGGTGGCCAAGCGACGCCTGGGCTGGTTGGCCTATGTGGATCCGATCGCGAAGTCGATCCTCCGTAATCGGTTGTTCCAGTTGCGGTTCCGGGTCGATGGCGGGGGCGTGCGCTCTGCCCGGGCGCACACGATCATCGTGGGCAACTGTGGCACGCTCACCGGCAGCATGCTCTTGTTGCCGGCCGCCAAGGTGGACGACGGGGTTCTGGACATGGTCATCCTGCGCCCCAAGGGCCGGTTCGGGTGGGCCCGGATCGGCACCCGCCTGGCGCTCCAGGGGGTGGCCCACCGGTCCCGGTTCGGCCGGGCCATGCTGGTGCTGGCCCCAGACCTACAGGCCCTGGCCTATGCCCAAGGACGGGATTTCGCGGTCCGCTTCGAGGTCCCCCACCGCGTGCAGCTCGACGGGGACAGCTTCGGCACGATCGTCGCCGCCCGGATTACCGTTCGTCCGGCTGCCCTGCAGGTCTGCACCGCGAACACAGAACCCTGATCTGCCCCAGGCGCGGGGATGCCACGGTGCCCGGGTCGTTCTCGGTCAGCGGCCCGGCCCGGTCCTACCCCGATGTCCTGCGGGCGGTAGATGCTCGGCCCCAAAGAGCCGCACCAAGCCGGGCAGGCATACCGTTGGTGAGGGGCGGTGGATGGTCAGAGTCGTCGTGCCGGAGGGGTATGGGCGGTGAGGATTAGCGGTGGTGTGAACGGCTGACATGCGTGCTGGGGGGCGCCTATTGTCGGGGCAGGTTCCGTTGATGGCTGTGGCACCGCCGAGTGCTGCCCCACCCTCAGGAGTATTCGATGGGCGCTTCTTCCTCCTCCGATGCCCGACCTGCCGACGAAGGCGCGTCGGACCGCGGGGCTGCGGCCCGTCCCACGCCGGTCGAGGCGATCCAGGGTGCGCGCGCCCACGACGACGCCGCGCACGCGGTGGCCCCGGTTCTCGGGGTCTGGGCGGACGCCCTGGGTCGGGCCGGGTCCCGGGCGGCCCAGACGCTGCTAATCGCCGCGGTCGTGGTGGGCGTGGTCTGGGTGTTGCTGCGGGTAACGCTGGTGGTGATCGCCCTGCTGGTCGCGCTGATCCTGGCCGCGGCGGTGGCACCGGCCGTCAAGTGGCTCGAGCGCCGGGGCTGGTCAGACCTGCTGGCCACCCTGGCCGCGTTCCTGGGGATCCTGGTTTTGGTCGGTGGGGTGCTCACCGGCATCGTGTTCTCCGTGCGCAGCGAGTGGGACACCCTCACCACCCAGGCCGTGGAGGGCTGGGAGGAGCTGCAGCGGTTCGTCACCGCCGGACCGGTGCCCATCGACACCGCCGCCATCGACGAGGCCGCCCGCCAAGTAGGGCAGTTCCTGTCCAGCGGGGCGGCCGCCAGTGGGGCGATCAGCGGGATCTCCGCGGCCACCCAGGTCATCACCGGGGCGGTGCTGGTCATCGTCATCCTGTTCTTCTTCCTCAAGGACGGGGAAACGATGTGGAACTTTTTGTTGCGCTGGACCCGGGGGGAACGCCGGGCCAAGCTGGCCGAGTCCATCGACCGGGGCTCGGAGGTCCTCGGCGGCTACGTGCGCGGCACCGCCGCGATCGCCCTAGCCGATGGCATCCTCATCGGCGCCTTCCTGGTGATCTTCCGGGTGCCCCTGGCCCTGCCCCTGGCCGTGATCGCCTTCGTCACCGCCTTCATCCCCGTGATCGGGGCAACCATCGCCGGGGCCCTGGCCGCCCTGGTCGCTCTGGTGACCAACGGCCCGCTCATCGCCCTGGCGCTGATCGCCTGGGTCATCATCGTCAATCAGATCGAGGGCAACATCCTGCAACCGATCATCATGGGGCGCACCCTGAGCCTGCACCCACTGTTGATCCTGCTGGCCTTGACCGTGGGCACCATCGTGGGCGGGATCTTCGGGGCCATCCTGGCCGTACCGTACACCGCGGTGACCTGGGCCATCCTCCAGGTCTGGGCCACCGGCTACCAGGCCGGCCCCGACCCGGTCCTCGGGGCAGACCCGCTGGATCCCAAGGACCAGATGCGGGACAAGGCCACCCTCGCCCAGCGCTTCCGATACCAGCGCATGCGCCTGCAACACCGCCGCGGCGCCCGCCTCGGGGCCACCGAACAGGACACGACCGGGACCAACCCCACGGACAAGACCGACACCGAACACCCCTGACCTCACACCACGCCGCGCCACCGGTGAGGACCCGGCGCCGCGATCACGGCCATACGCTGAGGTTCGCGCTGGATCACTGGTCGTCATGCAGAGCGTCCCCGTGCCGCAGCTGCGGCACGGGCCCTCTAACTGTCCTCGGCTTCCCGGAGTTCGGCCCGGCTCATGCGATGATGCCGCCTTGGTTCTGCCACCAGGCGACCAGGTCTTCGCGCACGGGCCGGGACATCAGCTCCGCGGCCCGCTTTTCTGCATCCAGCACCGCCGCCCGCACCGATTCCCACACGACCTGGTCGCTCTTCTTGCCCGCCTCGATCCAGCCCGGCGAGACCTGCTCGCGGCGGGCATCGGCGGCCTGGATGGCCGGATCCCCCGACGCCTTACGCAGGTTCTCATAATCTTGCATCAGCTTCTGCGGGCGTTCGGACTCACTCAGAAGCTGGGCCGCGAAAACGATCCCGGTTCCGGTCTTGGTCCCGTGGCGCAGGGCAAGGGCCACCACGTCGGCATGGCGGTGCTCGCTCTGGACGGGGCGCCACTCCAGCAGGTCCAGGTCAATGCCTTCCCGCGCCAAATCGACCAGGGACGCATCGGTATCGGACCACATCAACTCGCTGCCCGGCTGGACTCGATAAAGCATCGTCGGCTCCGATCAGATTGGTGCAGTGAGCCTACCCGCGCCTCGGGCCGATAGATAGGTGCCCACGGGAGCGCCGTCCCACTCACCGAACACCTTATCGCGGCACTTTCGCAATACCGGCGTGCGAGGCCCGGGCAGAGGATGCCCCGCTCAGCGCTATTGCTAACGAGGCCCGGGGGACCCTGCTGGCCGGTGATGCCCTATTCCTTGATCTCACGCACGGGCTTACCGGCGTGCGTGTCCCACACCGACGGGGCACGGTGCACGATGCCGTCCGCGACCGTCTGGAGGCGGATGAAAAGAGCCAGAGGCGGGACTGGGTGGGGCCGGCCGGTCACTGCGGACCACAACACGGATTCAAAGGGTGTGGCTGGGCGAAGCGTGCCGGAGGGCACATCGAGGTCGGCGGTCTTCTGGGCCTCTTCGGCCACGAAGAACGGGCAGTGTCCCACGTGCCGGCACGTCAGCGGGCCGGCCGGGTGCTCGTCCAAGAACGGCCCGGCACATCCGGGACAGACGGCGACGGAGTTCTCAGTCATCGGGTCTCCTTACGTCCTCGGAGCAGCGTGCAGGGCCCCACGGCCGGCCGGCCCGGAAGTTACGGGCCGGAGCTGGGAAAAATCCATCAGGAGCGACCCAGACGAACCGGTGGGACAGGAACGGGGCTTCATGATCTTCTCCGTCCTCCTTGAGTGGACAGTCTGCGCCATGATGCAGGCCCAAGTAACCCCTGCCCTCAGCCGCGCCGGCGTCATTTTCAAGAGTCGACGGCACTCAAACCAGAAATGGCCTTCACTGATCGCCGAATGACTTCCACACTGCGCCGTAACAGGATCGTCATACGGGGTGAAGAACGGCCCTGAGCGCAGCGCTTTCCTGTTCGGATGACTACTTGGTGGGTTCCAGCATCAGCCGGTAGGGCAGGTTGGTGATCTCGATGCCCTCATCGGTCTGGTGCACGGTGAGTTGACCTTCGAGGGTGGCGACGGCCTTGTCTTTCACGGCCTGGGCTTGTGCGCCGCACCCTTCCGCGGACTCCACGTCGGTCTTCACGGTGGTCCAGACGTCTCCGTCGACGGCCGTGATCTCGAAACCGGGGTTATTGCAGACGTGGCCGGGCCGGATGACGCCGCCGACGAGGGTGTCTGGCAGGTCCACGTCCGTCCACCCGGTGATGTCGACGGGTTCGTTGTCCTTGGTGAGGGACTGGACCTGGTAGGTGATCGACGGCTCGGCGATCGGTTGGTCGGTCGTCGGGGGCGCAGTGCCCATCTTCGGTTCCCCGGGGCCGCAACCGGTGAGCACGAGCAGGGCACCGACGACCAGGATGCTCGCGGCTTCACGTCCTCTGGTCCTCATCGGGTGTCCCTTGTCGATCAGTGGCCGATGCTGTGGTTCCTGAGCGTACCGGTCATATGCGAAGGTGCGCGGTGGCTCAGCCACCGGTGCCGACGCCTTGTCACCGGACCCCACCGGCGCGGCCTGTGCCCACAACTTCGGCGTCACCTCGGGCGTCGGCATGATCCTCAGGATCAGCGGACCAGCTGCCAGGCAGAGCCGGCCCCTGGGGCGAGTGATTGTTGAGAGGGGTAGACGGCCTCGGCCTCGGTCTCCCGCGCGCTGATACCTATGCTGGCGGCATGAGGTGGCGGAGGCGTGGGCGCCGGGTGTGGATCGTGCAGCAGGACGAAACGCCTGACAATGTCGTCTTGGGGGTGTTCGACGACCCGGGCGAAGCCGATGCGTTCGCGGAAGCGATCCAGGACGAGTTTCCCGGGCATGTCATCATCGAGCAGTTCCCCATCGGCTACAAGTACACCGACGGCTCGGCCCGGTATTCCGATTTCTCATAACCATGGTCTACCGATGTGGTTTGAAGATGGCGCCCGTCAACGGTGCAACGGCGAACCACTCGGAGTTATCTGCGTCAGGAGCAATTGCAGCATTGTCGGATCTCTGCTGCTCCGCGATCAGAGCCGCTTCTAGCTCTCCGAAGGCAGCGGCGGCTCGAGGATTGAGGCCCGAGCGCGCCCCACGGAACCTGTGCGGTGGGACACCCGGTTCGTAGGAGCTGAACTGGACTTCGTAGCCGTCACCCAGTTCATCTGCCACCCGTTGGGCCAGACGGTTGCCTTCCGCGGTGAACTGGCGGGCCAGTTCTGCTGACTTCCAGTCTTCGTCGGGCGTCAGTGAGTCGTAGTAGGACTGTTCCCAATCCTCTAGTTCTCGTACCAGCCCTTCAGTGAGGCCGGATTCGTCGTACGGCACGGGCTCACCGAACCACAGAACGGTATCGGCGTAGTCCGGGAACATCCGCACCATAGGAGGCTGACCGTCGCTGTCGTTCATATCGCGACGCTACTACGAGGGGATGCAAACGAGCTGTGCCTCAAGAGGTGCTCCGGTGACCCCTCTTCTCCATTCCGTAAGTGGAACCCCCACCGGACGCCCCCGCTCGTGACCTGCTGTCAGGTTCAGAAGTGGGCTTCACTAATGTCAGAAGCGCGCTGCACTCGATTCCCCCGTCGTCTCCGCGTCGATGAGTAGTCATCGACAGCGACCTTGATCAGTCCGGCTTCACGCCGGTGGGATGCTCGGTCCAGCCTTGTTCTTGTTAGCCGGTTCTGTCACACGGTCCGGCCCGGCGAGCCCGTTGAGATCTGGTTCGTCGAAGGTCACTGATGTCGCGGGCTGCGCGCGGGAGCTTTGCCTCGACGGGGTGCCTCCTCCTAGCAGGGAGAAGCGAGCCCCGGGCCTTTCCATTCTCTCCGGTCAGGCCTTAGCGGTGTCTGACTTGGGTGCTGGTTTTGGGGTGGTCCTGGAGGGATGAAGCGTTAGGAACGCTGTGCGGCGCTTGCCGTGCCCGTCGGAGCAGGGGTGGCCTGGTCGTCGGTGCCGTTGTGGTCTTCGCTGAGGCTGTAGAACCAGGTGATGTGGTGGTGTAGGGCGTCGGCGGCGTCGTGGCCGCGTCGGTCTCGGAAGGCTTCCAGGATGGTTTTGTGCTGGTCTTGAAGGGTGCACCGTACGTCGGTCCAGTTGGGTAGGCCTGCGACGGTTTCCTGGACGTAGCTGATGGTGGCCTGGCGGAGGGAGTCCATGATGGTTTCGACCACCACGTTTCCGGCCAGGGAGCTGAGCAGGGTGTGGAACTGGGAGTCGTGTTCGTGAAACCACCCGGAAGGCAGATCCGGGTCATCCATGGTCTGGAGCAGCTCGGCGGCCTGGTTCAGGATTTCTGACCGCTGATCGGAGTCTGGGGCGGCGGCTGCGTCGAGGGCCGACTGGGTTTCCAGCAGGAGTCGTGTTTGGACGATGTCCTGGACGGGCAGGGAGCGGGTGGCGATGTGCATGCGCAGCGCCCAACCCAGGGCCTTGGAGGGTTCGGAGATGACCACGGCGCCGGCGGTGGGTCCGGAGCCGGTGGCCGAGCGCACCAGGCCCATGGCGTCGAGGATGCGGACGGCTTCGCGGACGGAGGCGCGGGAGATCCCGAATTGTTCGGCGAGGTGGCGCTCTCCGGGCAGTTTGTCGCCCACGCTGAGGTGTCCGGTGCGCAGTTGGGCCTCTATCCAGTCGAGGACCAGGGTGTAGGCGGCGGGGGCTGATGGCACGGACGGCTCCTGGGGTAAAGGGGTAGGACCTCATTCTAGAGAGGCTCACCGATCCCCGGACCGTGGGCTGGTCTGGCCCACGGTCCGGGGATGGGCCCGCGGGTTTAGGTCCTCACCCGCTCGGTCCGGAGCGGGGCGGGGGTGTTGTGCCGCATCATCCACCACGCGACTAGGGCCAGCCCGGCCAGCAGCAGGACGAGCATGATGGTCCCGGGGTTGGCCCCGAGGCCGTGGATGAACAGGTAGGCCACCACACCGCCGGCCAGGCAGTAGTAGGTGGTGACCAGGATGGTCTGGCGCAGCAAGTCACCCTCTCGGCCCAAAAGGCCGACGGTGGCGGAGGCGGCGACGATGTTGTGGATGGAGATGGGGTTGCCGCCGGCGCCACCGACGGCCTGGGCGGCCACGACGAGTTCGGGTTGGGGCACGCCGATCTGGACGCCGGTGGAGAACTGGAACTGGGAGAAGGTCAGGTTCGAGACGGTGTTCGATCCGGCAACGAAGGCGCCCAGGGCCCCGATCCAGGGTGCCAGCAGCGGCCAGGCGCCCCCCGAGATCGCCGCGGCCCCTTCGGCGAGGGTGACCGGCATGCTGGACAGTCCCGAGGCGTTCAGTTCCGGGCCGGACTGGATGAGTACCCGCACCAGGGGCAGGGCGAAGAGCAGGGCCACGGCGGTGCCGGCCAGCTGGCGACCCGAGACCTTCAGGGTGCGCAGGACCTGTTGGCCGTTCATGCGGTGCAGTAGGTAGGCGAATACCGCGGAGAGGATCAGCAGCAGGGCCGGAGAGTAGAACGGTTCGATGCGGGTGCTGACCCCGGTGCCGAGGATGTTCTCCACAGGGATGGCCAGGCTGCGCAGGAACTCGGTCACGGGGGTGACGATCCGGGTGATCACCAGCAGTGCGGCGAGCAGGGCGTAGGGCGCCCAGGCCCGGACCAGGCTCATCTTCCGGGACACCGGCGGGACCTTCTCGGGGTCCAGGGTCCCGGTCCAGCGCCCGACCCAGGAGTCCCGGGGGCCAAAGTCGAAGTGGTCCTTGGGCATCAAAAAGCCCTTGCTGGAGGTGAACATCACCAGCGCCAGGCCGATCAGCCCGCCGAACAGGGACGGGAACTCCGGGCCGAGGAAGCGGGCCACGAGGGTGTAGGGCACGGTCATGGCCAGGGAGGCGTAGATCGCGAAGGGCCACACGGCCAGCCCGTCGCGGAAGCGGCGCTCGGGTCCGAAGAACCCGGTGAGCAGGCAGACCAGGATCAGCGGGATGAGGATGCCCACGATCGCGTGCATGACCGCCACGGAGAACCCGATCGAGTCAACGAACTCCGGCATGCTCAGCCCAAGCACGCTCGCCCGTTCGCTTACCGCCGGGTCACCGCCCAGCCCGTTGGCCACCCCGACCAGGATGGGGGTGCCGACCGCCCCGAAGCTCACCGGGGTGGACTGGACGATCAACCCGACCATGACGGCGGCCATCGCGGGAAAGCCCATCGCCAGCAGCAGCGGGGCCACGACCGCGGCCGTGGTGCCGAACCCGGAGGCGCCCTCGATGAAGCTGCCGAAGAGCCAGCCGATGATGATCGCCTGGACCCGCCGGTCCGAGGAGATGTTGTCGAACCCGGCCCGGATGGTGGCCATCGCCCCGCCCACGGTCAGGGCCGAGAGCAACAGCAGGGCCCCGAAGACGATGTACAGCAGGGTCAGGGCCACGATGAGCCCCTCGATGGAGGCGGCGATCACCCCGGCCGGACTCATCTGCCAGACGGTCAGCGCGATGGCCACGACCGCCACATACCCCACGGGCATGGCGTACTTCGCGGGCCAGCGGAATCCGGCCAACAGCACGCCCACCAACAGCAGGGGCAGCAGCGCTAGAAGGCTCAGCACAGCGAGATTGTCCACGAGGGGTGTCCTTTCTGGGGGACAGGATCTGGCGGGGCCCGCCATCGAGACGCAATGCCTCGACGCCGGCCGGCAGGGGTTGCAGCGAGGGGTTCCCGACACCGCCCCGGCTGTGGTCGGACCACAGTGGTCAGGCCACATAAGTTATATGAGGTGCATCACACCGGTCAACCCCCACCGGCGCGGCGCACCGTCGGGCGGGCCACCGGACACCCCATCCCGCCCCTCGTTGGGCGCCACCCCCGGGCGGCACCCGGACACTCGGGCGGGCATCTAAGGGGGCGCTCGAACCGGACGCCGGAAGGGGGTGTGGTTGTGCGGTGCCTCACACTGCCCTACAGTGGTCAGACCACACGGTCTGTTGGGCCGTCCAGCACTGCTCCCCGACGGAGGTCGCATGAGAATCGCCTTGTTCGCCACGTGCATCGTGGACGCGATGTACCCGCGGGTCGCTCTGGCGACCGTGCGGGTCCTGGAGCGGCTGGGCCACGAGGTGGTGTTCCCGCCCGGGCAGGGGTGTTGTTCGCAGATGCACGTCAACAGCGGCTACCTACAGGACGCGCTGCCGGTGGTGCGCAACCACGTGAAGGCCTTCAGTGCCGCGGACTACGACGTCGCGGTGGCGCCCTCGGGGTCCTGTGTGGCCTCCCTGGGGCACCAGCAACCGATGGTCGCCCGGGCCGGCGGGGACGAGGACCTGGCTCGGCGGGCCGAGGCGGTGGCCGGGACCACTTATGAGCTCTCCCAATTGCTGGTGGACGTGCTCGGGGTGTCCGATGCCGCCGAGCAGCTGGGGTCGTGGTTCCCACACACGGTGACGTATCACCCGTCCTGCCATGGGATGCGGTTGCTGCGCCTGGGTGACCGGCAGAAGGACCTGGTGCGTTCGGTGGCCGGGGTGGAGTTCACCGAGTTGCCCGACGCCGAGGAGTGTTGCGGGTTCGGCGGCACGTTCTCGTTCAAGAACCCGGATGTGTCCGCGGCGATGGCCGAGGAGAAAATCGGCAACATCACCGCCACCGGCGCCCAGGTCTGCACCGGTGGGGACGCCTCCTGCCTGATGCACCTGGGCGGGGCGATCTCCCGCACCGGTGCGGGGGTGGCCACCGTGCACTTCGCCGAGATCCTGGCCTCCACCCGGCAGAACCCGCTGGAGGTGACCGGGCCGGTGGAGCTGTCCATCCCCGGCCCGACCGGACGACGCCACCGGACCCAAGCCGCCGCCGGTTCGGCCGCCGGTTCGGCCAGTAGTGATGCCCCCGCGGCCGTGGCCGCCGATTCAGGAGAGAGCCGATGAGCCGCACCGCCTTAGGGATGCCCGCCGTCCGCCCCGTGCACGGGCAGGGGAACCTGCACGCCGAGACCGCGTTCCCGGCCGCGGCGAAGACCGAGATGGGCAACACCCAGATGCGGGCCAACATCCGCCACGCCACCCACACGATCCGCGGCAAGCGCGCCAACGTGGTCAAGGAGCTCCCGGACTGGCAGGCGCTGCGCTCGGCCGGCTCGGCCCTCAAGGAGTCGGTGATGGCGAACCTGCCCGAGCTGTTGGAGCAGTTCGAGGCCAACGTCACCGCCCGCGGCGGCACCGTGCACTGGGCCCGGGACGCCGCCGAGGCCAACCGGATCATCACGAACCTGGTCCAGGCCACCGGCAGCACCGAGGCCATCAAGATCAAATCCATGGCCACCGCGGAGATCGACCTGGAACGCCACCTGGCCGAACACGGGATCATCGCCACCGAAACGGACCTGGCCGAACTGATCGTCCAGCTGGGCCACGATCGCTCCTCTCACATCCTGGTCCCGGCCATCCACAAGAACCGCCACGAGATCCGCGAGATCTTCCTGCGGGAGATGACCGAGACCGACGAGACCCTCACCTCCGAACCGCGCGACCTGGCCGAGGCAGCCCGCGCCCACCTGCGCGAGAAGTTCCTCTCGACCAAGGTCGCGATCTCCGGGGCGAACTTCGGGGTCGCCGAGACCGGCACGCTGACCGTGGTGGAGTCCGAGGGCAACGGACGGATGTGCCTGACCCTGCCCGAGACGCTGATCACCGTGATGGGCATCGAGAAACTCGTCCCCACCTTCGCCGACCTGGAGGTCTACCTGCAGTTGCTGCCTCGGTCCTCCACGGGTGAGCGGATGAACCCCTACACCTCGATGTGGACCGGTGTCACCCCCGGGGACGGGCCCCAGGACGTGCACGTGGTGCTGCTGGACAACGGCCGCTCCGCGGTGCTCTCGGACCCGGCCGGCCGCTCGGCGCTACACTGCATCCGTTGCTCGGCCTGCCTGAACGTGTGCCCGGTCTACGAACAGGCCGGCGGACACGCCTACGGCTCGACCTACCCCGGCCCGATCGGGGCGATCCTCTCGCCCCAGCTGACCGGTATCACCTCCGCGGAGAACGCCTCCCTGCCGTACGCCTCGACCCTGTGCGGGGCCTGCTACGACGTGTGCCCGGTCAAGATCAACATCCCCGAGATCCTCGTGCACCTGCGCGACGAGGACGTGCGCACCAAGCACGGCCAGCGCCCCACCGCCGACGCGGTCCCCACCGAAGACGGCGCCACCGCCGCCCTTCAGACTCCGGCCGGCCCCCAAGCCACCGCCGAGAACACCGACGGTGGCCGCAGCACCGGATCGGCGTCGGGACCGGCCCCGGGCCGGGTGCGCCGGTTGTTCCAGCGGCTGCCGCACCCGCCGTCCGAGATGGACCTGATGATGAAGGGCGCCTCGATGGTGATGTCCTCCGGACGGCGCATGGCCCTGGCCGAAAAGGCCCTGCCCCTAGGCCGGGCCGTGGCCGGCCACGACCGACGCATCAGCTGGCTGCCCGGCATGGCCGGTGGCTGGACCGACGTCCGCGACATCCCGGCGCCACCCCGGGAGTCGTTCCGCAACTGGTGGGCCCAGCACGCCGATGAAACACAAGACCGGGTCCGTGCGGACGGGGTGGTGCCCGGCACCGGCCCCGGTCAGCCCGCCGGCCCGCGCCAGTCCGAGGAGGATGACCGATGAGCACGGAAGCAAAGACCGAGATCCTGGCCCGCATCCGTGGCGCCCTGGCCGACCAGCCCGCCGCCCCGAAGGTGGAACGCACCTACCGGACCGTCTCAGACCGGCCCGCCGCGGAGGTCCTGGAGATGCTCGAGGACCGGCTCGTCGACTACAAGGCCACGGTCCACCACGAGAGCGTGGAGACCCTGCCGGGCCGCATCGACGAGCTGCTGGGCTCATCTGCCCGCTACGTGGTTCCGACCGGACTGGAGGCGTCCTGGCTGCCGGCCGACACCGACACCCGCCAGGCGGTCTGGGAGTCCACGGATGAACGCGGACGGGTGCTCGGGGTCCGGGAACTCAACGCCGTGGACGCAGTGGTCACCTCCTCCACGGTCACCTGCGCCGAGACCGGCACGATCTTCCTCACCGCCCGCTCGGACGAGGGGCGCCGGGCCATCAGCCTGGTCCCGGACCACCACATCTGCGTGGTTCCGGCCGCATCGGTGGTGGAGCTGATCCCCGAGGCCCTGGCCCGGGTCGAGCCCACCGCGCCGATCACCATGATCTCCGGGCCCTCGGCGACCTCAGATATCGAACTCGAACGCGTCGAGGGCGTCCACGGCCCCCGCCGGCTGGACGTCATCCTGCTCGGCTAAAATCTCCCGGCCCCACCGGGCCGCCGTAACCTGCTGGCCGCCGGTCCCTGCCGGAGCGCCGGGGCCTGGCGGTCGGTGGCCTGACCGCGGGGGGTCGATCACCGGGGGACCTCACCGCGCCCCTAGACCGGGGGGCGCCCGGTCCTCTTGTACCTTTGGACCACTCCGTGCCTCCTCCCGAGGTTCGCACGGCAGCGAAACGGAGTGATGTTCATGGTCCAGAAGATCCTGGTGGCCAACCGGGGCGAGATCGCCATCGGCGTGTTCCGGGTGGCGGTCGAGCTCGGAGGCCCGAGGTGTGGGGTTCGCCAAGGGGTGTTGTCGTGGGTCGGGTTGGATGAAGCGGGCATATCGCTCAGCGTGGGGGACCGGTAGCGTGAGACAGAGCCCCGATGACGCCCGAGTTGGTCACCGAGGATGCGGTGCGCGATGGGTTCTCGGGCCAGGATGTCTTGAGGGGCCCAAGACGTCATCCGCCGCCCACCAGAGGAGGTTCGATTATGAATCCCACCACTGCCCGCGCCGCCGTGCGAGGCCTCACCGGTCTGGGACTGGCAGCCACACTGACGGTGAGGGCTACCGGGTGCAGTGTCGTCAATGAGCAGGCCACCCTCGACGTGTACGCTCCCTCGGACGGGATTATCGCGAACGTCGGGGATGCCGAGCTGCGCAACCTCCTGCTGGTCTCCAAGGCCCCGTCCTCGGAGGCCCGCTTCCTGGGCTCGGCGTTCAACGACTCCGACGAGCCCCTGGAGGTGGTCATCACCATCGAGGGCACGAGCACGCGGTTGACCGTGCCCGCCGGTGAGCGCCTCGAACTCGGCGAGCCCGAGAACGAACACATCATCCCGGACACCGGCACCTTCCCCTGCGGCCTGGCCGAGGCCACCATTCAGGCCGGAGACGCCAGCCAGGATGATCAGATCCCCGTGCTGGACGGCACCCTGGAACACTACCGGCCGTACGTGCCCGGAGGCTGGGACCCGGCCACCCTCGACCACCTCTACACCACCCCTGCCGCACCGGCAGGCGCAGCACACTGAATGCGGGCCCCCCGATGACCGATGCCCACGGGGCGCGGCGTTCCAGGACAGGCACCCCACGCGGGGCGAGGGGACCGGGCCTGGGCATGACCGCGCTCGTGAAGGAGGAACTGGCCCGAACGGGGCTGGGGCCGCTGGCGGAGTGCAGGGCCGAGATCGCGGCGATGCTGCGCTTCGGCGGTGCCTTGCAGCTGGTCTCCGGCCGCATGGTCGTCACCGCGGACCTGGACCGGATCGTCACGGCCCGCCGACTGCGCGCGGGGTTAGCAGGGGCCTACGGGGTTGACAGCGAGATCTCCGCACACTCCGGCACCGTGCACCGCGGTGGCGGTTACACGGTCCGGGTGGATCCGGGCGGGACGGACCTGACCCGTCAGACAGGACTGGTAGACGCCCGAGGCCGCCCGATCCGAGGCCTGCCGGCGGGGCTGGTCCAGGGTTCTGTGGAACAGTTACGGGCCCTGTGGCGCGGCGCCTTCCTCGCCCACGGCTCGATGGACGCAACCGGCCGTGCGATCGCGCTGAGGGTCGACTGCCCGACCATGGAGGCGGCCCTGGCCCTGGTGGGTGCCGCCCGACGGCTCGGCCTCCCGGCAGAGGCCCAAGACCTCCGGGACACCACCCGGGTGAGGATCCGCGAGGCCCACGCCATCCGCTCGCTCCTGGACCAGATGGGCGCCAAGCACGCGGCCCGCACCTGGGACCAGCACCAGGCGGCTCGACCCGCCCGGTTCACCGCACCTCAACGCGCGAGCATCAGCGACGCGAACGCCCAGCGCTCGGCCCGGGCCGCGGCCGCCACCGCGGACCGTGTCGGACGGGCCCTGCAGGTCCTGGGCGACGGCGTCCCGGAGCACCTGCGCCGGGCTGGTGAGCTGCGGATCGCACACCGTCAGGCCTCCCTGGACGAACTCGGACGGCTCGCCGAGCCACCCCTGAGCAAGGACGCGATCGCCGGCCGGATCCGTCGACTGCTGAATCTGGCCGACAAACAACCGGACCCCTGAGGAACCGAGACCCAAGACACCCCAATAAAAGCGGTGTGACAGCCCGAGGTCGGTCGGCGAAAACGCTCAGGGCTTGATTCGAAGCAAAGAATGCTCAGACATGGACTGCACTAACCCTCAGGTGCAATCGCTACACAGTCCGCAAGGGCATCGCGGGTCGGACGCGATGATTCCTCTACTGGGGTGGCCGCTGCGGAAAACCCAGTCAACCCTGTAGAGCCAACCCGGTGGGCGGCAGTTCGACCGGGCAGTGCTGTTTGCGAATCTAGTGCTCGTCGTCCTGGGGTGCGGCGGGCCGGGTGTAGAGGTGCTCGACGGTGTCTGGGTTCCAACCTCCCGGCACGTAGGGTCGGTAGGTCTCCAGGGTTCCGTCCAGCACCGGGATCTGATCATTCTGGCTGGCGTCACCGGCCTGAATGGTGGCCTCGGCCAGGCCGCCGGGGAAGGTGCCGGTATCCGGGATGATGTGTTCGTTCTCGGGCTCGCCGAGTTCGAGGCGCTCACCGGCGGGCACGGTCAACCGCGTGCTCGTGCCCTCGATGGTGATGACCACCTCCAGGGGCTCGTCGGAGTCGTTGAACACCGAGCCCAGGAAGCGGCCCTCCGAAGAGGGGGCTTTGGACACCAACAGTAGGTTGAGCAGTTCGGCGTCCCCGGCCTGCACCTCGATCCCGTCCGACGGGGCGTACTCAAAGATGGTGGCCTGCGGATTGACGGAACTACACGCGGTGGTGCCCACCAGAGCCGCGGCCGCCAAGCCGGCGGCGATGCGGCGGCCGATGGCCTTCGGTGCGGTGGGATTCATGATCGGGCCTCCTCGGGTGAGAGATGATGATGAGGATGATGGGCGGATGGACTGTTGGCAGACTGCTGCCTGCTCATTCTCGCCAGACACCGGGCGGCCTCAGGCTATCGGGCCGCCGAAACGGTGAAAACAGCTCGTGAACCGGCCCCGGACATGACCGTGCCGACCCGCTCGGGACGGAGCCCCACGGTATGGACTGCCCGACGCTGTCGGCCATGCCGGACTCAATCATGCTGAGCCGGAATACGGTTTGAAGCGCCCTGGGTTTCGTTCCGAGTCTCACGAAGGAGAATCGGTACATGCCCAAGAAGTTCACCCCTGAGTTCCGCGACCGAGCGGTGCGGATGGTCTTCGACCGCCAAGCCACGGAAGGTGGTCCTCGTGCGGCTTCGATCCGTGTCGTGGCACAATCCCTGGGCTGTGGCCCGGAAACCCTGCGGAACTGGTGCCAGCGAGCCCAGGATTCAGCACGTCCAGCGGAAGCATCACCGGGTGAGACCCCGGAGGAAGAGCTCCGGCGTTTGCGTCGGGAGCTGACCGAGGCCAGGCGTGCCAACGAGATCCTGAAGAAGGCCTCGGCGTAATCCGTGCGCGGAACAACGTCCGCCCCACGACGAGATGATCCGGTTCATCGACGAACACAAGGATCAGTTCGGGGTCGAGGCCATCTGCCGCACCCTGGGTGCGACGGAGTGTGGGTTCATCACCTCCCGCGGCTACCGCGCCGCGAGGACCCGTCCGGCCTCGGCGCGGAGCCTGCGCGATGCGGTCCTGGCCGAGGAACTGCGGCGGATCCACGCCGAGAACTACGGCGTCTACGGATACCGCAAGATGTGGCATGCCATGCGCCGGGCCGGCTGGGATCTCGGCCGTGACCAGGTCGCCCGGCTGATGAAAGCCGCCGGCCTGCAGGGCGTACGGCGAGGCCGCCGGCCGGTCACCACCAGGCCCGCCGTCGAGCCGGATCACCGTCCGGACCTGGTCAAGCGACAGTTCGCCGCGCAGGCACCGAACCGGCTGTGGGTCGCTGACATCACTTACGTGCGGATCTTGACTGGCTTCTGCTACGTCGCGTTCATCACCGATGCCTGCACCCGGAAGATCGTCGGTTGGGCCGTGGCGGCCACCCTGCACACACAGTCCCTGCCGCTGCAGGCCCTGGAGCACGCGCTGCTGAGCACCGATGCCAGCCTGCGGGACGGACGCCTGGTCCATCACTCGGATCGGGGTGTGCAGTACGTCAGTCTGGCCTACACCGAGACGTTGGCGGTCTACGGTGTCACCGCGTCGGTCGGGTCCGTCGGGGATTCGTATGACAATGCCCTCGCTGAAGCCGTGAATGGCCTCTACAAGGCCGAGATCATCCACAGCTGTCGGGTCTGGCCCTCGGTCACCGCCGTGGAGATGGCCACGATGGACTGGGTGCAGTGGTGGAACACCCGCCGACTGCACGAGAGCCTCGACTACCGGACCCCGGCAGAAGTCGAAGCCTCATACACTCAACACCTGACAGCCGCGCCCGCGGTGGTCTAACCACAGAACGAAACCCAGGGCGCTTCAGTTCACCAGTACCTGCACGGGCACGGAGCAACCTGGAGGAGCACAGGGGCTTGGCTCCGGCTCTGCTTCGGAACCGCCACCCAGGTATGCCCGGGCATACTGCACAAACCGCTCCGGAGAGGGGTCGGCTACCGAGACATGGGACAACATGTAGCGATAACCATCCAAGGCCTGAGAGGCAATCCGAGGACTCAGGGGGTCCGGCACGGCAGCGCCGGAGCGCCAACTGAGCGCCTCGCCAAACATTCCGTTCCCGCAGAGAAGTCTCGGGTCGCGGCAAACGGTGCTCTTCGATAAGTTCGGGGTGCCTCCCCGAGCATTCAAGGTGACTCAGGGGTTATCGCAGGTCTGGGATCTTGGACGGTCCGGTGTAGCGAGGTCGTGTTTGCCGGTGGCTTCTTCGAGGGCGTCGGTGGCGCGGATGAAGCCGAGGTGGCTGAAGGCCTGCGGGAAGTTCCCGGCCAGGCGGTCGCTGGCAGGGTCGTATTCTTCGGCGTAGAGCCCGAGGTCGGTGGCGTGGCCGGTGAGCCGGTCGAGCAGCTCGCTCGCCTCATTTACCCGGCCGGTGCGGGCGTACTGCTCAACCAGCCAGAACGAGCAGATCAGGAAGGGGTACTCGTCTCCGGGCAGCCCGTCGAGGCCGGCTTCAGTGCGATATCGGCGCACCAGCCCGGAGTTGTCCACGAGGTCCTGCTCGATGCGGGCCACGGTGCCGAGCATCCGCGGATCGTCATAGGCCACCAGGCCGGTGTGGGGCAGTTGCAGCAGGGAGGCATCGACCTCGGTGGTGGCGTAGGTCTGGGTGAAGCAGTTCAGGTCCTCATTGAACCCGTGCTCCAGGATCTCCTCGCGCAGGTTCTCCCGGAGCTCCCGCCACCGGTCCACCGGCCCGTCCAGGCCGTGTTCGTCCAGGGCTCGGATTCCTTCGTTGAACGCGGCCCACATCATGGCCCGGCCGTGGACGAAGAATCCCGGGGCTCCGCGCATCTCCCAGATTCCGTGGCCGGGGCGATCGTAGTTCTCTGCGCAGAAGTGCAGCAGGTTCTTCTGCAGGCCCCAGGAGTACTCATCCTCGGGTACCCCGGCGTCGCGCAGGGCGGCCAGGGCGATCATCACCTCCCCCACGACGTCGGCCTGGTATTGGTCGGCGGCCTCATTCCCCACACGCACTGGTCGGGAGTGTTCGTACCCGGTCAGGTGGTCCAGGACGGTCTCGGGCAGCTGGCGTTCTCCGGCGATCCCGTACATGATCTGCAAATCCTGTGGGTCTCCGGCCACGGCCCGCAACAGCCAACCGCGCCAGTGCAGGGCGCCCTCGGTGAAGTCGTGGCCGATGAGCGTCTCAATGGTCAGGGCCGCGTCCCGCAACCAGGTGTAGCGGTAGTCCCAGTTCCGGGCCCCGCCGAAGTCCTCGGGCAGCGAGGTGGTGGCCGCGGCCACGATGCCCCCGGTGGCCCGATGGGTCAACGCGCGCAACACCATCAAGGACCGCAGCACCATCTCGTCGTGGCGGTCGTGGACTTCCACGTGTTCTGACCAGTCCCGCCAGTACGCGATCGTGCGTTCCCGCGCCTGGGCCGGGTCCACCGGGATCGGTGGGTACCGGTGGGATTCGTGCCAAGACAGCACCCACTCCCGGGTGTCACCGGCCTGCAGATCGAACGCCCCGGTGAGCCGGTCGGCCACCGCGCCCTGGTAGTCATCCGGGTGGCCCTGCGGGGAGGCCTCGTGACGGTCCTCCATGCCTTCTTGCGGTTCGCTGCCCTGGTCTTCGTGAGGGTGCAACAGGGGCCCGGTCAGCAGCAGCGCGTCGGGCCCCGCCACCGAGAGCAGTCCTTGCCGATCCGTGCCGTGGAGATCGACCCGCCGGGTCCACGGTTTGGCCCGGTTGTAGTCGAAACGGATCCGCAGGTCATGCTCGATCTGAACCGTCCCGGAAAGACACTGCACCTGTCGTACCAGATCAGCCTGGCCGTCACTGGGCGGCATGAAATCGGTGACCACCGCGACCCCGGTGGCACTGCGCCACGTGGTCTCCAGCACGAAGGTGCGGGGCAGGTACCGCCGGGAGACCACCTCCCCGCCAACAGCGGACAGTCGCCACCGCCCGTCCTCCTCGGTACCCAGCAGGGCGGCGAACACTGAGGGAGAATCGAAGCGGGGGAAGCACAGCCAGTCGATGCTGCCCTCCCGGGACACCAGCGGCCCGGTGCGCAGATCGGACAGGAGTGCGTAGTCCTCCAGAGGGGTGGAGCCACGCTCGAGGTCCTGAGCCATGGCCCCATTGAACCAGCCGCCGTGTCGGGACATCCAGCCGCCGCGGGAGTAGCGTGCTACGGATGGACACCATCGGGACGTTGATCATCCTCGGCGCCACCGGCGACCTCACCGCACGGTTGTTGTTACCGGGCCTGGGCCGGCTGCTCACCGAAGAACCCGACCGCAGGCTGACACTGATCGGCGCCGATCTAACCGCAGACCCCAGCCCATCGTGGCCCGACACCGTCCGAGAGGCCTTCGCCAGCGTCGGGGCCGCCGGTCCGGCGGTGGCCCACACCCTGGCCCACACCGACTACCAGGCCACCGATGCCTCCTCCCCCACCGACCTGGAGTCACTCCTGACCGCCGCGGACGGTATCCCGGCCCTGTACTTCGCCCTGCCCCCGGCCGTAACCACCCGAGCCATCGAGGCCCTCCACGAGATCGAGCTGCCGGACGGCACCATGCTGGCCCTGGAGAAGCCCTTCGGCGTCAACCAACACCGTGCCGCCGAACTCAACCAACACCTGACCTCCCTGGTGAGCGAAGAACAGGTCTTCCGGGTCGATCACTTCCTGGGCAAATCCACGGTGTTGAACATCCTGGGCCTACGTTTCACGAACTACCTGTTCGAACCGCTGCTCAACCGCGACCATGTCGCTCGGGTTGAGATCGTCTACGACGAAGAACTGGGCCTGGAGAACCGAGCCGGGTACTACGATCATGCCGGGGCCATGGTCGACATGATCCAATCCCACCTGCTGCAGGTCATGGCCCTGATCACCATGGACGCCCCACAGTCCCTGCACCCCGAGCAGCTGCGCGCGACCAAGGCCGAAGCGCTGCGCGCGGTGCGGCCCTTCGGCGATGATCCTGCCCACGCCAGCCGACGCGCCCGCTACACCGCCGGCACCATCAACGGCCGACAGTTGCCCTCCTACACCGATGAACCCGGCGTGGACCCGGCACGCGGCACCGAGACCCTGGCCGAAGTCACCCTCGAGGCGGCCACCTGGCGATGGGCCGGAGTGCCGTTCACCCTGCGCTCGGGCAAAGCCCTAAACGCGGACCGGCACGAGATCGTCATTACCTTCCGCGAGGTGCCCCACCAACCGGCCGGCTTCACCGGAGCCACCGAACCCACCGTGCTGCGCCTCAGCTTGGGCCCGGACCAGTTGACAGTGGAACTCAACGTCAACGGACCCGGTGACCCGTTCACCCTGGACCGCGGGCGGCTCACCGCCGACTTCGGCGCCGGCCGACTCAACCCCTACGGTGAGGTCCTCCGCGGTCTACTGGATCGCGACCCCACGCTGTCCATCCGCGCCGAGGGCTCCGAACACGCCTGGCGGATCATCGACCAGATCCGCACGGCGTGGCAGGCCGGAACCGTACCGCTGGAAGAGTACCGAGCCGGCACTACCGGGCCGGCACACTGGCTTCGGCACTCCCCCAGCTGACAGCCGACGCAGGGGCCGAGCACGGCGGCTCCACTCCGTCGGCAAGACCGCGCGGGCCGCGCTTCTCCCATCCTGAAGAAGTGTCATCTCCGCTAGTGGAGGTATCAAAGCGATCATGGCGGCGTCGAGCACGGTCCTTGGCATCAACGGCCCTGGGATAAATTCCGCAAGGATGAGGCGAGGATTCCAGTGCTTCCGGGCAGATGCGCGCGCGTCGCCGACCATAGGGAAGCACCCAGCATCGATCAGCGAAAGAAGGCACTGTGCGACTCTTCGACCCTCGCGATCGCGAGATCACTCCTCAACAAGCACGCCGCTACGCGCTGTTCGAAGTGCTCCATACGATCGTGGACTTCGCCGCGGCGTCCCTATTCATCATCGGCAGCATCCTGTTCTTCTTCGAACAGACCATGCTCCCCGGCACGTGGTGTTTCTTGTTCGGTTCCATCTTCTTCGCAACCAAACCAACGATCCGATTGGCACGCGAAATCTGGTTGGCCAAGCTCAAGGACATCGATCGTCTGGCCAAGATGGCCCCGGAGGGGCCGGGTTCATTCGAGAAGCTGCCCGCAGACAACCAGAACGCAGTTCCCGATAACGGCGGTCGACCTGATGAGGAATATCGACTTAACACGGAAACCAGTACCGGGAGATTCAACCGCGAGTCGTAAGAGCCAGCAACAGTTGCCGATAAGACAGGAAGTACCCTCGGCTGTCCGATCTTGAAACAGGCATAAGTGTTCCAGTTCCTTGGAACCGGAACACCTCTGGCTATGCATCAATGGCAAAGTTTGTCAAACGGTTTATGCTGGTCTCATGGCAACGATGAACGTATCCCTTCCCGACGGGCTCAAGGAGTTCGTCGAAACCCAGGTGGGCGAACGTGGCTACGGCACCAGCAGTGAGTTCGTCCGAGATTTGATTCGACGCGAGCAGGCACGCACGCAATTGCGTGCCTTGCTGGTGGAGGGCATGGGGTCCGGGCCGGGGTCGGAGATGGATGAGGCGTACTTCCAACGGATGCGTGAACGGATCCAACTCTCTGGACCGGCGTGAGCGCGCGCCAGGTCGTCACCACGCGGCGGGCCGATGAGGACATCACCGCAGCCGTTGAGTACTACCTCGGCCAAGGAGCTGCCACCGCAGCCTTGGCCTTTGTCGATGCACTGGAAGACGCCAAGGTCCTCATCGGTGAGCATCCGCAACTGGGCTCCATGCGGCTGGGGGCCGAGGTGGACATCCCCGAGATCCGCACCCTGGCCCTGCGCCGGTTCCCCTACCTGGCCTTCTATACCGACGACGTCGATGCGGTTCGTGTCCACCGGGTGCTGCACACCGCCCGGGACATCCCCTCCGAGCTCCTCGACGTCTGAACGCCCTCCGGCGGCTGCCACCAGTGCTTGTCGGGCGGGTGTATGTGAAGCGCTCTGGGTTTCGTTGCGTGGTCAGAGCGATATTCCCGACAGCGGGCCTGTAAGCCTGACTATGTAAAGTGAAAGTCCAGCGTGGCCATGGAACCTGATCTTCTCCCCAGCGGTGATGTTGCAGTAAGCCCGACGACGTCCCGGTGAACGGCTCTCCGTCGGAAGCCTCGTAGCCGTTGACCTTCGCACGCTGGTGTCCTCGTGGCGGGGAACAGGTGACGCGACAGCCCAAGTCTTGCGGGTGGACGCCTTCAACACGGTCGGGCGCTGACGCACACTGGCCGGACAGCTCAAGCTCTCAGGGACGGTTGAGCGGGATTGATGGCTTTGAGACGCGCTCGGATGGGTAGCTCAGTGAGACGGAGGACGGCGTTCAGACTCCGTCTTCGCGGGGCAATATCGCAGGATGTTGCGGACTGTCGTAGCCGATTGGTCGTCAGCGTCGCGACCATTGTCCGGTGTTATCGATTCTCCGCTGCTATCGCTCGTGAACCGTGGTATTCAGTGGCCCCCACCGCTATCTACAGATCCAGTTGCCAGCGAGGTAAGGAACCTCGGTTGGTCCGTTCGCGACAACGCGGGCGATGCTTCGTCGCGGACCGTCGGATCGGACTTATCCCATAGCAGGTTCAGGCTCCCGATAGGATCACGGACGTGGACACTCGCTGGCTGGAGGCCTTCATCGCCGTGGCTGAAGAGCTTCACTTCGGGCGTGCCGCTTCCAGGCTGCATATGGCCCATTCGCCATTGAGTCAGATGATCCGCAAGCTCGAGCGGGAGATCGGCTCGGACCTTTTCGACCGCAACACCCGATCCGTGTGCATGACCAGCGCTGGATTAGCGTTCCTTCCCTTCGCCCGGGAAAGCCTCGAACGGCTGTCTTCGGGCAGGAAGGCCACCACGGCGGCGGCCGACGTGGTCGTCGGTCGGGTCCGTATCGGTTATTCAGGAGTGTTGAACCACGTCCTGTTGCCGCCATTGACGCGCGGAGTCCACCAAGAGTTGCCCGGTGTCGAACTCGAGCTCATTGGCCGGGTCCTAACGGATGATGCCCTAGTCCAGCTGCGCCACGGGGCCCTGGACCTTGCCTGCGTGGGTTTGCCCATCGCAGCCAGCGCCATGAACACGCGGTTGCTGTACCAAGAGCACCTCGGCGCGGTCCTGCCGGCTGACCACCGACTGGCAGCGGCGGGCACCATCGACGTCACCGACCTCGCCGACGAACCCTTCGTCACCACGTCAACGTCTGGCGGATCGGCCTTGGAGGCCACGCTGATGCAGCAATGCTCTGACGCCGGATTCCGTCCACGCGTGGTGCAGGAGACGTCTGATCCCTACGTCGTGTTGCAGCTCGTGGCTGGCGGCGTCGGTATCACGCTAGCGCCGGAGACCATCGCGCCGATGCTGCCGCCCGGCGCCGTGTACCGCTCCTTGCTGAACCCAACCGTCACCTTGGATCACGGCTTGGCGTGGTCCCTTGGGCCGGGGACACCAGCTCTCCACGCCGTGCTGGACCTCGTTGAGAGGGTTATGGCACATACCTCACGGTGATGAGGATTGTGCTGACCGTGTACATAATCAATCCCGAATTTTGTTCTACACTTATACAGTTTGCATCCCTACGCTTATGTGAGGTCGATCACCGGATGTGGTGGTCCATAGACATAAGAAAGGGGCCATCTTGAGCGCTTCAGTCAGCGATGCCCGCCGTTCTGCGGACGATGCCTCCCTCGCGGGTACCGAGACCGTGGCCGCGCATACCCGTTCCCTCACCGACCCGCGAAACGCGCGTCGGGCGGCCCTGTCGGGATTCTTGGGCAGCACCTTGGAGTACTACGACTTCTTCATCTACGGTTCGGCCGCCGCGCTGGTCTTCAGTTCGGTGTTCTTCGCTGATGACAACGCGACTTCGGTGCTGCTGTCCATCTCCACCCTTGGAGTCGCCTACGTGGCCCGCCCGCTCGGAGCTGTGCTTTGGGGCCACCTCGGGGACACCTTCGGCCGCCGCAACACCCTGATCGCGTGCCTGCTGACCATGGGCGTCTCCACCCTGCTGATCGGCTGCCTGCCCACCTATGAACAGGTCGGTATGCTCGCCCCGATCCTGCTGGTGCTGTTGCGCCTTCTGCAGGGCCTGTCCGCCGGCGGCGAGTCCCCCGGGGCCGCATCGCTGTCCATGGAGCACGCCCCGGAAGGCCGGCGCGGCTTCTTCGCCTCGTTCACCATGTCCGGAATTATGTTCGGCATCGTGCTAGCCACCCTCGTGTTCATCCCGGTGGCAGCCATGGACGATGAGGCGTTGATGTCTTGGGGCTGGCGCGTCCCGTTCTGGATCTCCATTGTCCTGACCGTCCTCGCCTTCGTCATCCGCCGCACCCTGGAAGAGCCAGAGGTCTTCGAGGAGGTCAAGGATGCTGACGAAGTCGTCAAGGTCCCCATCGTGGAACTGTTCCGCAACCACTGGACTTCAGTGGTGCGCGTGATGTTCGCCGCCACGTTCGCCATGATGAACACCGTGGTCAATGTCTTCGGTCTGGCCTATGCGGTGGAGTACAACGGCATCGAGCGCACTACTATGCTGCTGGCCATCGCGGCGGGTAACTTCGCGGCCGTCCTCACCCAGCCCTTCTACGGGTGGCTCGCGGACCGAATCGGCCGCAAACCCGTCTTCATCGGCGGCGCACTCGGCGCAGGCGTAATGATGTTCGTGTTCTTCAACGCGATCGGCACCGGGAACGTCGCCATGGTCTTCGTCTCCGCGGTCATCCTGTTCGGCGTCTTCTACGCGGCCCCGAACGGCTCATACATGGCCAGCTTCCCGGAGCAGTTCCCGGCCCGGGTGCGCTACTCCGGCATGGCGATCGGCCTCATGCTGGGCCTGTTGGTCTCCGGTTTTGCCCCTGCCCTGGCCCAGTGGATGACCAGCGGCGATTCCGCCAACTGGGGCCCCGTTGCCTGGATGTGTTGCGGTTTCGCGGTGCTCTCGGCCGTGGCCTTCGCCACCGGCCCGGAGACGTACAAGGTTCCTCTGCCGTTCCTTGGACTGAAGAAGCGCGAACTAGCCGATCTCCAGGCCAAGGGCATCTACTGAAATTCCCCGACCCGCAGGAGGGGTAGGGGTTCCCATCCGAGGAGCAGGGGCCGGCCGGGTACGTCCCGGTCGGCCCCTGCGGCCTCCATCCATCACTACTCTGGAGGGTTCCACGACCATGCCTGAACAAGCCCCGAGACGGGCCCTGATTACCGGCGGTGCCAGTGGCATCGGCGCCGCGACGGCCGAGCGGCTCCGCGCGGACGGACTGGTAGTTCTCACCGCCGACCTGGCCCCGGGAGCCGACTTCCGCGTAGACGTTAGCAGCGAGGACTCCGTGAGGCAGCTCGCCCGGGAATGCGGCCCGGTCGATGTCTTGGTCAATTGCGCCGGGACCGTGGGCCCCGGAGCGGACGTCGTGGACACCGACGTCGCGGCCTGGCGCCGGACCTTCGCCGTCAACGTGGACGGGACGTTCCTGATGTGCCGAGCATTCGTACCATCGATGGCCGAACGGGGCTGGGGCCGCATCGTGAACCTCTCCAGCATCGCCGCCAAGGACGGCAACCCGCGCCAGGCCGCCTACTCGGCATCGAAAGCGGCGGTGATCGCCCTGACGAAATCATTGGGCAAGGAGCTCGCCACTACCGGAGTACTCGTCAACGTCGTCGCCCCGGCGGCGGTGAAGACGCCCATGAACGCGGAGACTGCACCGGAAATCCTCGCGCGCTCTCAGGAGATGACGCCTATGAACCGGTTCGGCACCGCCGTCGAGATCGCAGAGCTCATTGCCTGGCTCAGTTCCGAGAAGGTGTCCTTCTCCACCGGAGCGGTCTACGACGCCTCCGGGGGGCGCGCCACTTACTGAGCTGCCCAGTAGCCTCAGAACCTGATCGGACGCCCCGTCCGGGAGGATTCATAGACGGCCAGCAGGATGCGCAGCGACTTGGTGGCCTCCTCGCCGGTGACGGCGGGATCCGCGCCGGTGCGCACCGCGTCCACGAAGTCGGCCACCTGGACCCGGTGCCAGGGGAGCAGCGCTCCGTTAATGGTGGCCAGGTCGGCGTTGGGCGCCAGCGACGACGGCCAAGTCTCCGAGGCGCCAACGCTGTCACCGGTGGCCCAGATGTCCACGCGGCCGTCGGTGCCCTCCGGGAACTCCGTCAGCTGGGCCGTGGCACCGCTGGAGCCCGTGACCCTGATCTGCACTCCAAGGGAGGGGGTCACCGCGGTGGATGCCTGCAGGGTGGCGATCGCCCCGGACGCGAACCGCAGGGTGGCCACCGCGGAGTCCTCCACCTCGATGTGCTCGCCGTGGACGTATGTCGCAGTGTGGCCGTGGACCTCCACCACGTCTCCCATGAACCACTGCAGCAGGTCGATGTAGTGGATGCCCTGGGTCATCAGCACCCCGCCACCGTCGCTGGCCCAGGTGCCGCGCCAGGGGGTGGCGGAGTAGTACTCGGATTCGCGGTGCAGCATGACCGAGCAGTGGCCCAGGATCGGGGTGCCGATCGTGCCGTCGTCGATTGCCGCACGGATCCGTTGGGCGGCGGGCCAGAAACGGCGCTGGAACAGCACGCCGAAGGTCACGCCGGCCTCCCGGCAGGTGGTCACCATGCGCTCGGCGGCGGCGAGGTCGATCGCGATCGGCTTCTCGCACAACACGTGCACGCCGGCAGCGGCAGCCTCGGCGACCACAGCCTCGTGGGTGGGATGCGGGGTGCAGACGGACACAACATCGAGCCCTCGCCCGTCCACGCCCCGCCAGGCCAGCATGTCCGTCACCGAGCCGAACGCGTGGTCGATCTCGTTCGCGATGGCCAGCTGCTGCGCACGCTCGGCATCGATGTCACATAAGGCCACCACCTCCACGTCATGCAGCGCCCGGTAGGCCTCCAGGTGGTTGCGAAAAATCGCGCCGCCGCCGGCGATGCCTACGCGCAAAAGCCCGGTGGCCCCCGGGACGGGATGGGTGGCCTCGGGGGCGGTGGTCGTCGTCATTGATCATGCTCCTCGTGCTTGTGATGGTGGACGTGGGACGCCACCGTGCCGGGAAAATCGGCACGGTGGCAGCCGCGGGCACTGCATTCGGCGGGGTGGCGCCGGCTCTACTGCTTACCGAGCAGTTCGGGGTGCTCCTGGAACGCGCTCCGGGCCCGGGCCGGGCCGAGCTCGGCGGTGGGCACTTTATACGTCTCCCGGGCGGTGGCAATCGCGAGGCAGGAGATTCCCACGGCTAGGGTGACGAACACGGCGACCGGGATCCAGCCCAGGGCTCCCGGCTGGGCGAGGACGGCGGCGATGGTGGGGGCGAAACCAGTGAGGATCAGGCCGATCTGATTGCCCATGGCCATTCCGGTGTAGCGCACCGGGGCGGCGAACATCTCGGGGAAGAACGCCGGCCAGACGCCGTTCCAGCAGGAGTAGAAAATGGACTGGTTAATAAAGGCGAACACGAAGATCAAAATCAGGTCCTGCTCACCGATGGCCCAGAAGAAGCCCCAGATGGAAGCCACGCAGCCGACGGCGCCGATGAACAGGGTGGCCTTGCGACCGATCCGGTCCGCCATCCGGGCGGCCAGCGGGATGCTGACCATGGACAGGCCAACAGTGATGACGTTGATAGTGAGCATCGCAGTTCGGTCAATGCCATGGACGTTGACGGCATACTGCAGTCCATACACGGTCACGATCGTCTGGATGACCGAGAAGAGCGTGATGAACACGATGCGCACGACGTCCTGCCACTGCGTCCTCAGGACCAGCAGGGCGGGCACGTCGGTGCTTGTGCGGTCGATGGCCGCCTCGGCGAGGTATTCACGATGGGCACCGGGCTCGCCGCTGGTTACCATGCCCTCGACCTGCTCCTCGAAGACGGGCGTCTCCTCGAGCTTGGTGCGCACCCAGTAGGCGACGACCAGAACGACCACGGAGACCAGGAAGGGCACCCGCCACCCCCAGCTGGTGAACTGGTCATCGGGCAGCAGGGCGATGGGGATGAAGACCAGGTTGGATAGCACCATGCCGGAGGCGTAGCCCATCATCACGGAGCTGGAGAACTCGGCCCGACGGCGTTGGGGTGCATGCTCCAGCGTCATCGTGGCGGCGCCGGCGGCCTCGGCCCCAGCGGAGAAACCCTGGGCCAGGCGGCACAGCAGCAGCAAAGCAGTGGCCCAGACTCCCACCGCGTCGTAAGTCGGTAGCAGGCCGATGGCCGTCGAGGCCACACCCATGATGACCAACGTGATCATCAACGCGGTGCGACGCCCGATCCGGTCCCCGACGTGCCCCATGACCAGCCCACCGATCGGCCGGGCCAGGTAACCGGCGCCGAACGTCGCCATCGCGGCCACCGTCGCGACCACGGGGTCACCCTCGGGGAAGAACAGGCGGTTGAAGATCAGCGCCGCGGCCGTTCCGTAGATGAAGAAGTCGTAGTACTCCAAGGTGGAACCGAGCCACGAGGCCAGGGCGGCCTTACGCGCCTGTGGCGTAGCCTTGCGCGCGTCCAGCGCGTGAGTGCCGGCCACGTCTCCGGTCGCCGGGAGGGTGGGATCAGCCATGGCCGTCTCCTTGGATGTCTAGGGATTCCAGATGCCCGTGGTTCACTGCCAGTCCGGAACTTTCGGCCTCAGTGTGATGAGCGTTACGAATCATCGTGAGCCACGCGGTGCACGTCTCGCGCCCCGAATCCCATTGAATGAAATCCGCGCGATGTGCTCTGGCGTCAGCTCAGCTCGGTTGCCCACCAGTCCTCGGGCCATTCTCATGGCGTCCGGATCGGTTGGCTCAGAAGGCGTCTGGCTCCGCAAACTTGCCCTGTGATCCCATCTGCCGGGACAGCCCCCGCGCGGCGGCCAGCAGCACGGGCACCTGCACCTTGAGGTCGATCTGGTCCACGGCCGAGACGATCGAGATGGCTCCGAGGACCCGGCCTCCGGGGCCGAGCACGGGTGCAGCAGTCCCGGAGGAGCCTGGGACCAGGACCCCTCGCATATGCACGTAACCGTCCATCCGCGCCTGGGCAAGCCGACGGCGCAAGCCTTCCTCGGTGAGCCCCGAATTACGGGTGACCGGATCCCAGGGTTCGCTGAGGAACCGTTCCTGCATGTGGCGCGGGGAAAACGCCAGGATGGCCAGGCCAGGAGCGGTCGAGAGAACGGGCAGCCGACCGGCGACCTTGGTCAGGTCTGTCGGTACGTCCTGGCTGATGAGCCGCTCCAGGTAGATGATGGTGCGGTCCTCGGGGTCCAAGATGGCCAGGCTGGTGTTCTGGCGCTGGGTGACGTGCACGGCCTCCATGAAAGGCAGCGCCTGCTGACCGAACTCCTGGTAAGACGAGCTGCGCTGGGCCAGCTCCCATAGCACCAGTCCGATGCGGAACTTCCCCTGCGGTGTGCGCCGTAGCAGTCCATGGGTGGTCATGTCCCCCGCCAACCGGTGGGCGGTGGAAAGGGACAAGTCCGCTCGGGCAGCCACCTCGGTGGCCGTCAGTTCCGCATGATCCATGTCGAAGGCGTTCAGGATCCTCACCAGCCGCTCGACCACGGACTCCCCGGAACGCGAGTTCGCCATGATCCCACCATAGTCCGATCGACCCAGCGACATTCACCGGCGCCCGCCCGGTCTGCTCAACCGGCAGACGCCAAGTCGCGGCCCGCGGGGATGGTGTCCGCGGCCGGGGGCTGGACTGGACCAGTCCCGCTGACGATGTGAGTGCCCACCGCAAAGGCGCGGGTAATGGCCGAGCCGATCGTGGCCCCGCCGCCAGGATACGCATCCCTGAATACGGTGGCTGAGCAGTTCCCCGCTGCGTAGAGTCCTCCGAGCGGCTCATCCCGCCAGTCCAGAACCTGACCATCCAGGTCCGTGCGCAATCCACCGGCCGTCCCAAGGGCCCCCGGATGCAACTGCACCGCGTAGAACGGGGCGGTCTCTACCGGGGCCAGGCACGGGTTGGGGGTGTTCGCCGGGTCGCCGAGGTGACGGTCCTGGTCGGTGGCCCCGCGACCGAAGTCGGGATCCTCACCGGTGCGGGCATGCTCGTTGAACCGCCGGAGGGTGTCGACCAGGCCGTTTGGGTCCACGCCGATCCGGTCCGCCAGCCCCGTGACGGTGTCGGCCTGCACCATCCAGGCGGGGGCGTCGGCAGGGCTGGAGAACACCGGGTGTCCGGCCACCGGGTACTTCGCGGCGTACCGGGAGTCCACCACCAGATACGCCGGGATGTTGGCGAAGTCGCCCGAAACCGGATCGACGTTCCCGAACACCCGCGAGAAGTCGTGGTAGTTCAGGGCCTCATTGACGAACCGCCGGCCGGCTCGGTTGACCACGACGCTGCCGGGCAGCGTGGCCTCGACGTTGCCCATCCTGCCGCTGGGCCGGCCGCCGTACTCGGCGCCGTGGGCGGTGAGCACCGGTACACCCCAGATGTCCTGGGTCTCGGCGATCGATGCCCCAGCGGCCAAGCCCAGCCTGAGTCCGTCGCCCTCGTTGGACGGCGCCGAGATGGGCACGATCGGAAAGCGCAGTAGCGTGCCGGTCAGTTGCGGGGACCATTCGAAGCCGCCCGAGGCGATGACGAGGGATCGGGTGCGCACCGTCACCTCATCGCCCACGGTCAGCATCCAGCGGTCGCCCTGGGGCGGCAGATCGGCACCGTCCTCTGCCAGGGAGCCGGCTCCGCCGTGAACGATCCGTTCCAGTCCCGTGGCCGGGGAGGGCGCGGAGATCACGACGCCGGCCTCCCAGGCCGAGGCGATCAGTGCACCGGCCAGCGCCCCGCCCATGGTGCGGATCCCGCGCTGGGCGCGGGCCGCGAGCAGCGCCGGGTCCGGGGCGCCGCCGTGCAGCCGGTCGCGTTCGTCCATGGTGATCCGCGGCAGATAGGTCGGCGGGCGCAGGGCCTGGGCCAGGCCGGGGACTATGGAGGGGTCGAATTCCTGGTGGTCCAGTCCACGACCGCCCGGAGTGGCCCCGGGCCATTCCATGTGATAATCCGGGCGGGCCAGCGGGGCGTACTCCACACGGGTGTAGTCGTCGAGGAAGCGGATCGCCGCGGCGGAGGTCTTCAGGTACCAGGCGATCTCGTGGTCGCTGAGGCGTCCGCGGGTGGCGGCCCGGAGGTAGGCCGCTGCGTCCCGGGCCGTGTCGGTGAAGCCTCGGCTGGGCATGAGGTGGTTGTTCGGCGCCCACATCACGCCGCCGCCGGCGGCGGTGGTGCCTCCGAGCTGTTTGTCCTTCTCCACTATCAGTACCGACTGCCCGGCGTGGGCGGCCACGAGGGCGGCCGTGATCCCGGCGCAACCGGAGCCGATGACCACCACGTCATAACGGTCCGCCAGGTGATGTGCTGGAGTCAGGAGGGTGCGGGTCCGGGGATCCGTCATGCTACTGCTCCTTCGTTGTGGTGGGTGGAGGCTGCGAGAGCGCCTGCGGAGGCAGCTGATCCGGTGGCACCGGCGGCGACGGCGGCGCCTGACCTGTCGTCTGGGGCGTCGGGGAAGTCGATGGCGGCCTTGCCGACCCCGGCGTCCGGGTCGGCAAGTGCGGCGAAGGCCCGGTCGAGCTCATGGAAGCCGAAGCGGTGGGTGATCATCGGGGCGATGACCTGCTGGTATCGGTCCAGCAGATCCAGGGCTTGGCCGATGAGGTTCTGAGAGTTGCGCGAGCCCAGGAGGTCGAGCTCCTTGACCGGCACGGTCCGCAAGGTCAGGCGCAACTCCGCGTCGGAGATCCCCACGCACACCACCCGACCGGCGGTAGCGACCAGGTCCACTCCGGTGGCTACCGAGGCCGGAGCGCCGGTGGCGTCGATGACCAAGGAGGGGCCGTTGCCGTTCGTGAGCGTGGCCAGCCCGGCCTGCTGGGCCGCCGTCGGGAAATTCCCGGGGCTCACCTCCAGGGCGCGATCCGCCCCCATGCCCAGCGCCAGGGCCAACCGGGTTGGATTGACGTCCGCCACGGTGACGTCACAGCCCAGGTCCTTGAGGTAGACCGTGGCGAGCAGGCCGATGGGGCCGGCTCCCGAGACGAGGACCTTCTCTCCGGCCTGCGCCCGACCGCGCTGCACGGCTTGCATCGCGATGGAGATCGGCTCGGACAACGGGGCCAGGCCCAGGTCGACACGGTCCGGGACGCGGTACAGCTTCTCGAGCGGCACGGCCTGCGCGGTGACAAGCGATCCGTCCTCATAGCAGCCATACACGCTCATATGGCGACAAGCGTTGACCCGTCCAACGGAACAGGCATAGCAGGTACCGCAGTAGGACATCGGGCTGATGGCCACCCGGTCCCCGACTCGCCACACGCCGCCCTTGTCCGCGGGGTCCAGCGCCTGGATGGTGCCGGCTGCCTCGTGGCCCTGGATAATGGGCAACTCGGTGGCGTAGTCATCGTCCCAGATGTGCAGGTCGGTGCCACAGAGCGTGACGGCGTGCATGGCGATGACCGCGGTGCCCGGTGCCGGTGTTGGATCGGCAACGTCCCGGTACTCGATGACGCGGCGGGAGGTGGTGACGGCTTGCTGCATGGTGATGGTCTTCCTGATTTTCGGGAGGGGACGGGTCAGGCGGCCTGGGCCGGGTGGCCCTCGGTGCCCGCGGCACCAACCACGCCGAAGGCGAGGTTCCACTGGCGAACCAGACGCTCGGCAATGAAACCCCCGACCTGGAAGGGATCCCCGTCCATCAGCGCTTCCACGTCCGCCACCGAGTCACCGGTGATGACCAGCAGGGCACCCAGCGGGTCGCACTCCGTGAGGCGACCCGAGGCCAGCAGCCGACCCTGCTCGTGCAGGCTGGCCAGGAAGTCCACATGGGCGGAACGGGCCCGCGTCATCGGTTCGGTCTCAGGAACATAGGCGTAGGTAACGGCGTAGAGGGCCATGAGAAACGTCCTTTCGAGGCTCCCGGGTTCTTGAGGGCCCGAGGGTGAAGTGGGTCACCGCCATGATGGTCGGTCGCGCGCACGCCCAGCAGGGCACTTCCCATTCAATGGGCACCGACGGACACGTCCGGTGGGTCCCAGCACGGCAGCAGCGATCCCGGAGGGCTCGGGAGCCGGCACGGCCGCACATGCACGTAGCGGTGTGCCGTCGGGCTTGAGGGAGGCGCCGGCGCCGCGTAGTTCCTACGCGCTCAGGTCGGCGGCTGTGGTCTCATCCACATCCGGTTCGGCCAGTGAACACTCTTGAACGGCGCAGGATGCGGGATACCCGATGGACGGCGTATTCACCGGACGCGGAGATCGCCCTCCTCGGCAATACCACCGTGCGCGTTCTTCACCGCAGCACCTCTCCCGCCCCGGCCGAGCAGGATTATCCGGAGGTTTCCGGCGGAGGCGAGGACGAGAGCCATGATCGTCAGCGCCCCGCCAGTCACGGTCTGCCAGCCGACGAGCACTCCCGGGGTGGGCCACAGGCTGTCCATCACCAGCGCTCCGCTGACCTGTCCGGCCACCAGGCCGAGCGTGTAGAGCAGTGACCCGATGGTCTGGGTCAGCAGCGCCCCGCCGATCACGACCAGCGACCCCGGCAGCCCTCCCGTGTAGTACCACCAATCCCCCGGGCCCAGTGGCAGCCGGACCAGACCCCCGGCCGCTATGGCCGGCCAGGCCACGATCACCAGCGCCAGGGTGCCGGTCAGGTAGTTAAAGAGCACCAGCGGTTCCGGACGTCCCACGGCGGCACTCACTACGCCGTTCATGGCCATCTGAGCCGGCTGGACCAGTCCGCCGGTGAACACGATCAGCAACGGCACGATCAGGCCCAACAGGCCGGTCGTCCCGGCATCGTCCGACACCCACCCGGAACCGCCGTCGACGCGGCCGCCGGCGTCAAAGCGGACCGACAGCGCGAGAAGGACTCCTGCACAGGCAACGAGTATGCCCAGCAACCGGGCCGCTCCGAGCCGCGTCCGGCCTGCCGGGACCCAGCCCGCTGAATCTAGGACCGCTGAGGCGACCATCTGCCCGCCGATGAACACCAGGGAGAAGACGGCGACCCCGATGAGGTCTACCGAGGCGCCCTGGCCAAACACCGCATAGGCACCCAACAAGCCGCTAAACATGAACACCGCTGGGTACCGACCCTTGAGGCCTCCGGACACCATGCGGGCGACCCCTTGACGATTGGCCCGGGTGGCCACGTTGACCCCGATCATCAGGGCCAGGCCGGACCCGAAGGTCACGGCCGCGGCCAGCGCCGCGTCACCCAGCTCGAGCTTCAGGGCGCCCGTCACCCGGGCTTGGATTGCGATCGCCCATCCTCCGGCCAGCGCCAGGATCAGCGAGGCGGACCTTCCCACGCGGGTCTCCTTCGGTATCTATGACAGCTGATGGATGTCGGCGGCGGTTCTGGCGCCGGCTCGCCTGGCCGGCAAGCGCAGGGCACCCCATCCTGCCCCCTCACCCGTGCTGGGCGCTGCCTCCACCGTGCCTGCCGGTCCCCGAAGGCCAGAATCAGTCTGCTGGGCGGCCACCATCTCCAGGAAGTGGCGGCGCATGCGGTCGGCGTCGGCCGGGCGCCCGGTCACCAGCCGGAAGGCGTCCACGGCCTGGCCCACCGCCATGGTGCCGCCGTCCACCACGTCGCAGCCCCGGGCCCGCGCGGTGACGACCAGCTCGGTGTCCACCGGCAGGTAGACCACGTCCGAGACCCACATCCCCGGCCGCAGCCACTCCGCCGCCACCGGCATCCCGGGGTGCAGGTGCATGCCCACGGGCGTGCAGTGCGCGAATCCGGTGGCCCCCGCCAGCGCATCCTGCAGCTCGCCGTGGGACCGGGAGGTCACCCGCTGGCCCGGGAACTGCGCCTGCAGGTCACCGGCCCGGGCGGCGGCCCGGTCGGTGTCGAGGTCGATCAGCACCAGCTCTGCGGCTCCGGCACGCAGCAGGGCGTAGGCCACGGCCGAGCCGGCACCGCCGACGCCGAGCTGCACCACCGCGGCCAGGTCGGCCTCCGGCAGCGTGGCCCGCAGGCCGGTGATGTACCCGGAGAAGTCCGTGTTGTAGCCCACCGAGCGCCCATCGGAGAAGACGACGGTGTTCACGGCCCCGAGGTTGCGGGCGTCCTCGTCCACCTCGTCCAGGTGGGCCATGATCGTCTGCTTGAACGGGTGGGTGACGTTGAACGCGTTGAAGCCCAGCCGGCGGCCGTACTCCAGCAGCCTCGGCGCCTCCCGCTGCGCCTGGTCCCCGGTGTACCCGAGGGCGGCGACGTCCACGGGCCGGTAGAGGTAGTGCAGTCCCTGTTCGCGTCCCTCCCTCTCGTGCATCGGCGGGGTCAGCGACGCGGTGATCCCGTCACCGATGAGTCCGACCAGGTAGGACTCTGCGACTGTGCTCATGCTGTTTCCTTCTGGCCGGAGTACCGCAAGGCCGGGGGCGTGGGCCGATCGGCGTCCTCCGCGGCGTCCGGGCCGGCGGCACCGGTACGGCGGGCGGCGGCGTGTCGGGCGGCCACCCAACCGAACGTCATCCCCGAACCCACCTGTGAGCCGGCTCCGGGATACTCCGAACCCATGACCGAGGCGGCATCGTTGCCGGCGGCGTACAGTCCCGGGATGGCGTCCCCGTCCCCGTCGAGCACCTGGGCTTCCGAATTGACGCGGATGCCGAAGGAGGTGGCCAGCGGTGTCGGGTAGACGGCCATGGCGTAGTACGGTGCCTGCTGGACCGGGCCGATGTTGGGGTTGGGCTCATTCTTGGGATCACCGGCCACCCGACCGAACAGCAGCTCGCCCTTGTGGAAGTCCTCGTCCACGCCGGTCTCGGCAAAACCGTTGTAGCGTCGGACGGTCTCCTCAAGTCCCTCAGGGTCCACGCCGATCTGCTCGGCCAGACCCCGCAGGGTGACGTCCTTGACCAGGTAACCCTCGTCCACGTAGCGCTGCAGGGCGAACTCCGGCAGGTGCGGCATGGTAATCATTCCCAGGCCGTACTTGGCGAGCGTCGCGGCGTCCACCACGAGCCATGCCGGGATGGTCGGGACGGACCGGTGGGAGTCATACATGGCCCTCACGAACCGGTGGTAGGACACGGACTCGTCCACGAACCGTCGGCCGGCCGCGTTGACGGCGATCAGTCCGGGCTTGGCGCGGTCCCAGATGTGCGGGAAGACCACGGTGGACCCGTCCCGTCGCCGGCCGATCGAGGACGGGAACCACAGTGCGTTCTCGCCGTTGTCGTTGCCGAGGGCGGCGCCCACGGCCTCGGCCAGCGCTAGGGTGTCCCCGGTAGCACCCTCCCCGGCCCGGGAGTACTGCGGTGTGGGCGTTGGTAGGTACCTCTGGCGCAATTCGGGGTTCTGGGCGAAGCCGCCGGCGGCGAGGACCACGCCCCGACGGGCGCGGATCCGCCGGGGCAGTCCGCGGTGTTCGACCACGGCGCCCGCCACCTCGCCGGAATCGCGCACCAGTTCAATGGTGCGGGCGTTGACCCACAGCTCCCCGCCGCGGTCCTTGAGCTCGTAGAGCATCCGCGCGGTCAGCGCGTTGCCCATGACCAGCCGGGTGCCACGCGGGTACCGGAGCCTGTCCGTGGCCCAGCGCAGGCCCAGGCCCAGCGCGGTGGTGACGGCCTTCGCCGTCTTTCCGGCCTCCTTCGAGAACAGTCCCAGCAGGGTGTTCACCTCCGGCCGGCGCAGCATCATGGTCCCGCCCATCAGCGCGAACTCCGGCACAGGCCGACGCATCCGTGAGAAGTCTGCCGGACCCAACTTGCGGCCGTCGAACGGCTCGGGTTCCAGGGCACGGCCGGTCTTGCCGGTGTCCGGCAACTCGGAGTGGTAGTCCACCACGTTCGGCGAGCGGAGGAACCGCACCCCCAGCCCCTCCATGTACTTCAGCATCTCCGGACCGTTGTCCACGTAGGCCTGGCGCATCTCCTTGGGGGACTTGTCCCCCACCACGGCGTCGAGGTAGGCCTCCACCTTCTCCGCGTCATTGATGATCCCGTCCTCGCGCTGGAAGTGGTTGTTGGGGATCCAGCAGGTGCCGGCGGAGTATGCGGTGGTGCCACCGATGTAATCGGTCTTCTCCAGCACCAGCACGTCCAGGCCCTCGGCGACACCGGTCAGCGCGGCCGACAAGCCTGCCGCCCCGGAACCGAGTACCAACAGGTCAACCTCGTGGTCCCAACCTGCTCGACCCTCGGTCATCGTGTCCATAGCACTGCTCATCTCGTATTGCTCCCGCTCGTCATCGTCAGTACGTGTGCTCTTGCACTCGGTCTGGACAGGTTGGTGCTTGTGTGCCGTCGTCCTCGTACTCGGTCACGCCAGCCAGGTCGCGGCCGGCGATGTAGCCGAAGGCCATGGCCGGGCCGAGGTTGATGCCGCCGGAGGGGTAGTTGCCGCGCATGATCGAGGCGTGGTCGTTGCCCGCGGTGTACAGTCCCGGGACCGGGCGACCGGCGGTGTCGACGACGCGGGCTCGGGTATCCGCGGCGATCCCGGCGAAGGTGCCGAAGGAGCCCGGGCGCACGTGTACCGCGTAGAAGGGACCCTTCTTGATCGGTGCCAGCGAGGGGTTGGGCCCGACCTTCGGGTCGCCACCGTAGCGGTTGAAGGGTGTGGCGCCGCGCTGGAACTGCGGGTCCTCGCCGCGGCGGGCGTTCTCGTTGAACTCGCGCACGGTCTCGACGAGGCCGGTGGGATCGATCCCGCACTTGCCGGCGAGCTCCTCGAGGGTGTCTGCCTTGATGAGGTATCCGGCCTTGATGTAGGGCAGCAACGGCATGGGGATCGGCTTGGCGAAGCCCAGCGGGTACTTGCGGACGAAGGTGGAGTCGGCGATCTGCCAGGACTCCACCGGCTCGCCGTCCGGGGTGGCCTGCAGCAGGCCGTCCACGTAGTCGAAGTAGCCGTTGGCCTCGTTGACGAACCGCCGGCCGTCGCGGCGCACGCCGATGGATCCTGGCTTGGCGCGGTCCATGATGTGCGGGAAGGCGCCCTGGCTCCCGTTCGGGAACGGGACCAGGGACACGGGGCACCAGGCGGCCGGGGAACGCATGTCCGTGTCGAACACGCCGCCGGCGCCCAAGGCCAGGTCCAGGCCGTCGCCGGCGGCCTCCTCCGGGGCCAGGGACCAGTGTTCGTTGCCGGTCGGAGCCTTGGGGAACAGTTGGCGTCGGCGTTCGACGTCGTGCGGGAACCCGCCGGTGGCCAGCACCACGCCGCGGGACGCGCGGACGTAGCGGCCGCCGTCGGGACCGCCCACCAGGGCGCCGGTCACCCGGCCCTCGGTGTTGCGGACCAGCTGTTGGACCGGCGCGTTCACCCGGATGTCCACGCCGAGGTCATCGGCGGATTTCATGAGGCGGCCGGTCAGGGCGGTGCCGTTGACCAAGTGCATGGAGCGGCCCTTGCGCACCATGTCCCACACATGCGGGATGACGCGCCCGGCGGCATAGGCCCATCCCTTCGGGGACCACTGGGAGGCCGAGAGCATGGTGGTGAGGTCCTTGCCGGCCATGATGCCCATGCCGAAGAACGACGTGGGGTAGTACTGTCGACGCATCTTCTTCAGCAGCTCGGGGCGGAACTCGTAGGCATTGACCGGTTTCGGGCCCACCGAGCGGTTGCCAGTGCCGGCTCCGGGCAGGTGGCCGTAGATGTCGTTGATCTTCGCGCCCGTGACGAACTGCATGGCGGTCTTGGTGTGGAAGAAGCCGACCATGTGGGGCACGGCTTCCAGGAAGGCGTCGATCTTCTCAGCCGCGGCCGGGGTGTACCGCTCCCCCAGCACGCCCCGAAGGTAGGTGCGGAATTGCTCTCGGTCCTCGTTCACGCCCTCGGCGCGGGCCAGGGCGGTGCCGGGTGTCCAGGCCCAGCCACCGGACCAGCTGGTGGCTCCGCCGCAGACGGACGCCTTTTCGGCCACCATGACGTTCAGGCCGTGGTAGGCGGCGGTCACCGCGGCCGAGAGGCCGCCGGCTCCGGAACCGGCCACCAGCACGTCCACGTCCTCCACGGGGACGCCGTTGGCCAGCACCTCGTCCTCGTTCAGGGGCCGCGGGGCGGCGCTGTCCTGCGGTGTCGTCGTCTCCGGGGTCATCGGATCACTCTCGCTTCTGTCGTCTCAGTCGTTTCGCCCGGTCGGTGCCGGGCCCGGGGCATGCCTGGCAGGTCCGTGGTGGCAGAGCCCGCCCGGGCGCCGGGCGGGTCAGGAGTGCCCGCACGCCTGGCCGGGGTGGGCGGCGTGGTATCGGTGGTCAGCGGCCGTGCTCGTCGGGGTCCAGCCGCGGTCCGGCACCGGTGTCCAAGCTGTCCAGGGCCTGCATCTCTGCCTCGGTTAGCTCGAACCCGAACACGTCCAGGTTGCTGCGCTGCCGGCCGGCGTCGGCGGACTTGGGCACGGCCACGCGGCCGGACTGCACGTGCCAGCGCAGCAGCGCCTGGGCCGGTGTGATGCCGAGGCGCTCCGCTGGCCCGGTGACCTCGGGCAGGTCGAACAGCTCGCCGCCGCGGCCCAGGGGGCTGTAGGCGACGGTGAGCACGCCGGCATTCCGGTTGGCGGCCAGGACGTGGGGTTGTGCCACGTACGGGTCTACCTGGACCTGGTTCACGGCCGGCACGAGCCCGTCGTCCCGAAGCGTCCGAAGGTGGTGCGGGGTGAAGTTCGAGACGCCCCAGGCCCGAAGCAGCCCGCTCCCCGTGAGCTCGGCCAGAGCCTGTGAGGTCTGCCGGAAGGTTCCCTCCGACTCGGCGCGATGCGGGTTCGGCCAGTGGATGAGGTAGAGGTCCAGGTAGTCCAGGCCCATGCGTTCCAGGGTGGCCTCGAGTCCGGCCCGTACGGTGGCGGTGTCTCCAAAGGTGGCGTTGGTCAGCTTGGAGGTCACGAAGATCTCGGCGCGGGCCAGTCCGCTCTCGCGGACCCCGGCCCCGACCGCGTCCTCGTTACCGTACATCTCCGCGGTGTCCACGTGGCGGTATCCCAGCTGCAGGGCCTGCACGACGGCGGCACGGGCCTCCGTACCCACCAGCGGCCAGGTGCCCAGGCCGATGCGAGGCACGTGCACGGCGTCGGGACCCTGGGGGTCTGGCAGCCCGGTGCCGGACAGGGCGACGGTGGGGGCAGGGGTGGTTGTGGTGATCGGGACGGTCATCGGGCCGCCTCCTCGACGGCGAGCAGGGATCGGGTGGCTCGCATCAGGTGTTGGATCCAGGCGGGCCCGCCCAGGCGCTTGACGGCCTCGTCGTTCGGCACCTCCACGGAGACGGGCAGCAGTGTTCCGGTCCGGGGCGTGTCCGCCAGGCCGGCCTCGATGGCGGCGAGCATGCCGGACAGGTCGAGGTCGCCCTCTCCGGGGGCCAGCCGTGCCGATCGTGACTCGTGCACCAGGCCCTGGCGGTCGGTGGGGCGCACAGCGGGGGCATCGCAGAACTGCACCAGGGGCGCACGGCCCGCGGCGGCGGCCAGCTCCTCCGGCGTCCCGCCGAAGCGGGCCACGTGCAGGGTGTCCACGAGGAGGTCACAACCAGTCTGGACCGCGATTTCGTCTGCGAGGGGGATGGAGTTCACCACCTGGTAGCTAATGGCTTCGAGAGCTGGGGTGATGCCATAGGCCCGTCCGTCCTCGGCCATCTGTGCCAAGGTGTCACGGGCCCGGGAGAGGTCCGTGTCGGCGCAGGCCACGGTCAGCGAGTCGGCTTCCAAGGCCTGTCCGGCCTCGAACATGCGCATCCAGGCCTCACGCTGGTCCGAGCCGTCCAGAAGCAGGAACTCGATGTCCTTGACCACCACGCCGGTGTCGGCCATCCGCGCGAGCGTCTCCGCCAGCAGCGCTGATCCTGGCTGCACGTCGTAGGAGGCCTCCTGGTCGGTCACGGGCCGGACCCGGACGCCGACGAAATCGAAGCCCGCGTCGGCGGCGTACTGCACAAGCTCGGGCGGGGAAGCCGACAGCAGGGAGAGCTGGGCGAGACCGATCAGTCGGCCATCGGATGCAGGCATCTGCGGTATCCGTTCTTCCGGGACGTGAGCGAGGTGACGCCTCTCATGTAACCCGCTTCACAACTGGCACATCACCCGAGATCCCATTGATCGGGATGGAGTGAAAACACGGTCACCCTGGTTGGGCTCCTGGCAGCCAGAGCATGTTGCCGATACCCCACAGCACCAGGCACACCAGCACGAACGGCAGGGTCCGGGCGATCAGGGCCCCGCGGGTCAGGGGCGGTCCCGGGGTGCCCTCCCGTTGGAAGGGGCCGGCGATCCGGTAGGCGAGTTCGACGCGCGCCGGGCTGGCCAGGCAAGCAAGGCCGGCGGCCACGTTCTGCGAGGCCATCATCCACAGCGGATCTGCCCCCAGGGCCCTGGCGGCCGCGTCCTGGGTGCCACCGAACATGGCGTTGGCCCCAGTGCCCGAGGCCGTGATGTACCCGCCCAACCCGCCGAGCAATGGCACCAGGAGCAGGTAGCCCTGCCCCAGCCCGGTCAGTGCCGTGGCCAGCGCCTGGGCCAGTCCACCGGCGGAGACCGCGGTGCCCAACACCAGGTACAGACCGGTCGGCACCGCCACCTGCAGCCACATCCGGCGGATCTCTCGGGGCAGGAGCCACCGGTGGTCCCGGTCCATGGACAGCACGACGATGCCGACCAGGGCACCGGTGATGGACCACAATGCCGGTGAGCCCAGCACCGCGCCGAACCCCCCGAGCGGCAGCAGTCCCTCCAAGAGCTGTCCGGTGATGGTGCCCAGCAGCAACACCAGGTACGGCACCAGGGCGCGGGCCGGGATGGGCCCCATCCGGCCCCGGTTGATCACCCCGGCCCAGCCCGCGGACATCACCAGGGTTGCCACCGCACCGGCCACGGCCGTGCCGAAGGCCAGATTGGCGGCCAGCACAAGTACGGACAGCACCACGCCCGAGGCCAGTCCCGTGCCGATCCAGGCGAGGTAGTCAACCGGTCGGGGCCGGGAGCCGCCGGCGGTTGTGGGCAGTCCCCGTCCGGCGATGACCGCGGCCACGGCGCCCGAGCCCAGGAAGGCGATCACGTTCAACACCCCGGAGGCCACGCCCAGATCCTGCAGGGTGACGCCGGCGATCTGGGAGCCCAGTAGCGTGCCAGGACCCATCGATCCCCAGGGGCCCACCATCAGGGC
This sequence comes from uncultured Citricoccus sp., assembly GCF_937871995.1. NCBI lineage: Bacteria > Bacillati > Actinomycetota > Actinomycetes > Micrococcales > Micrococcaceae > Citricoccus > uncultured Citricoccus sp. The sequence goes on from NZ_CALMQR010000132.1 coordinate 47,732, forward strand.
CACCAGTGAGAGCGAGGCGGCCCGCAACGGAGTGAACCCTAGGGACAGCAGCAATGGCAGTCCGATGATCACGGAGACCCCGAATCCGGTGACCGTCTCCATGAACGGCACCACCCCGTGCGCCATGAGCAGCGCCGAGGCCACCGTGGGACCACCGCCGGCCGAGAGCCACCGGGCCAGCTTCTCCTGGGCGCCGGTGCGGTCCATGACGCGGGAGAGCAGGATTCCGCCAGCGATGATCGCCAGCACCTCCACCAGGGTCCAGACGCTCTCGCCCAAGGCCGAGGACAGCTCCGCCACCGGGGTGGAGAACCAGGCCATACCGATCAGCACGGCCGAGACCAGCCCGGCCCCCGGTGCCACCCACGACGGAGCCGGCACGAGCAGCAGGGCCAAGGTCAGCACAATGGGCAGAGCCGCCATGAGTACATCCAACGGCGGCCCACCTCCACACTTCTGTCAGGTTCTCGTCACCGAAAGATGCTACGTGCTGTGGACCCGTCCCAGTTCCTTGGAACTGGAACACTCCCCCAGAGAGTGACCAAGCACGACGACACGCCGCGGATTTGCGTCCCAGAACTAAACCCAAAACGACGTCCCACCCGGAGCGTACACAGATGACTTTCGGTACAGTGTGCCCATGGACATCGGCTACGCGCGGGTCTCGACCACAAAACAGGACCTCGACCGGCAGATCGATGCCCTGCGTCAGGAGGGCATCACGGCGAAGCGGATCTATGTCGACAAGAAATCCGGTGCCAACACCAACCGCCCCGGGCTCCACGCTGCCCTGGACCAGGCCCGGGAGGGCGACCTCATCGTCGTGCACACCCTGGACCGGCTCGGACGCACCGTGAGGGACACCCTGAACCTCATCCACGATCTGGCCGACCGCGGCGTGGGCGTGCGGAACCTGGCCGACCCGATCCGGGTCGACTCCTCCAACCCCGAGGACCCGATGTCCCAACTAGCCGTGGTCATGCTCGCCCTCTTCGGTCAGATGGAACGCACCTACGCCATCGAACGCGCCGCTCACGCCCGGGCCGTGGCCACCGCCAAGGGCCGGCGGAGCGGTCGGCCCAGCGTGGTCGATCCGACCAAACTGGCCTACGCGGAGCACCTGCGCAACGAGGGCCACACCATCAATGAGATCGTGGAGAAAACCGGCATCACTCGGACCACCCTCTACCGACACCTCCCGCCTCGCCCACCACGGCCCCTCACCGCCGAAAACCACCACCCCAACCAAGCCGACACACGGCAGGAGTGACCGGGCGTCCCCACAACATCCTGAAGCCGACACTCGCGGATGCGCGTGGGCTCGGTGAGAAGTCCCCATGGGGTCTCCGGAGCACTCGTGGCGGGCTCGAGCACAGTCGGCGAACCCGCTGGCACTTCACAATTGCCACCGCCGAGACGGAACCGACTCAGATTTCTTCGTGGGAGCCGCCATGAGTCCCTGCAAGACAAGGATCGGGGCACTCGCCAGTTCAATCGGATCCGTCACCACCGCTACTTGTCCTTCGCTTCGCAGGGTTTCAGCGTGCTCCACCGCGGGGTTGCCGGAGTCGCGACGCCACAAGGGATGAGAGAACACGAGCGATCGATCCTTATCGGTAGCGACGGGCACCCCGCTCGGCCCCCTTGACCACTTCACTTGGACGCTTTCTCCGGCACCACGGAGATCCGCCAGGAATGCCTCGAAGTGCCCCAGGTTTCCGAACCATCGGCCCGTCTTGAGGGGTGAGCCGGCGGCTAGATCAATCATGTCTAAGGCCAACCGCCAGTTGAGCGCTCCGTGCAAACGTTGGTTGTCCCACCCTTGGAGGCAGTCCGGACACAGAACATCACACTGGCGGGCATGGGACCGCTTCTCGTAGTCGGCGGTGAGGCTCGTTCGCGTTTCCTGCAATAGTTTCTTGAGGTTCTCGGGGCGAGAGAATTCCTCGGCGTAGCCGGCGCCGTTAGCCGCGGCGTCGGCCAAGAAGATTCGCATGACTCGCGTTCTCGTTTTCTGATCCTCTGTGCTGTAAAGGCCGCTCTGCAGTTCTTGGGGGTCAATGTCGAGAATTGACTTCGCTGCTCGGCGCAGAATCTCGGCGAAGGAGTGATAAGCGCGCACACCGGCCGGCAGCACCGTGGGATCCTGTGCAACGACGCCGCCCGGAATATCGACACCGGAGAGCCCGAATGTCACCGCATCTGTCACCCTGACGTATCCGATGGCGGCGCTACCGAAAGGCTTGCCGGTCGTGCCGGTTTTCCGCCCTTCTATGTCGGCAATTAGTCGGCCTCGATCTTGAGTGAAGGTGAACAGCTGTCCCCGGTTGTCGTTGTAGGACACGATCTGGCTCTGGGGGAACCGCTGCACATCGAGCGCACCGATCCGTTCCTGAGAGGCTGGGTCACCCAACGGAACGAAACTCGGTTCTTGGGCCCTCGCTGTCAGGGAATATGCACTGCCCCGGTACTCTCTCGGTTCGCCGGACATGAATCCCTTTGGTTCGAGCAGGCGCACCGGCGTGAGCACGTCGGAGCACGTCGGGCACTGCGTCGGTGCATTGGCCACGTCATTTGCCAGAGCCGCGAATCCGCACGAAGAACACGCGGACAGCCACATCACCGGGCCTGTGGAAGCAGCGCTGCGGAAGAATGCTGGCGGTTTCGAATCCAGGGGCGGCGCGAAATCAGCCAATGCCTCGACCGTGTACACGAGACCGTCCCGCACGACTTTGGCCCCGGGCGCATAGTTGCTAATAGCCAAGGCCATGTCCCGGTCAGCCACCGTAGCGTCCTGAACTGCTTGAGAGATTGTCGAGCCGGCCGTGAGTCGTGGAATGGAGTGGTACAGGTTCCTGACCATTGTCGGGAAACCATGCAAGGGGAGAATGCCGCCACGCGCCGCGACTTCTGATAGCTCTTCGGGACTGTCTCCATCCGACGTTGTGCCAGCCTCCCGTTCCACGGCCCCGTCGAGGCTTGCGACGAGCCCCACGAGAACGGAATCCACGATTCCCGCTCGGTCATCTCTGCTCAGCGCCAGCCCCTCGAAGAGGATGTCGGCGATGTCTTTTACCCAATCTGCGTGATTGCTTAGCCACTGTGCTGCGTGAGTACGGGTGATGCCATCGCGCCACTGTTCCACCGTCCCGAACGTGCCGTGACTGCTATCCGGTGTCCACTTGGCTTCCGCGCAACTGGCGAAGCATTCCTTCAGGACGGTCGACGCCAGGACGCGCCGTGCCACCTGTGGTCGATTCGTCATCAGATAGGGCTGTGGCGCTGGGTCCCCGGTGATCCGCTCGGGGTGCTTGAAGTAATACTGGTCGTGTTCGAAATCGCGGCAGCTCGTGACAGCAAAGGAGAAATGCTGGCCGGATCGTCCGGCGCGCCCTACTCGCTGTTGGTAGTTGAACCGTTGCGGCGGCATGTTCGCCATGACCACGCTGCGGAGTGTCCCAATGTCGACGCCGGCCTCCATAGTCGTCGTAACGCTCAGCACTTCCAGCGAGTCGGCCCTCTCGACTTCCTGGAGGTTGGTTAGTGCAACTCCCTGGAACAGTCGCTGCCTGCGCCGGGCTTCCGAAGCCGGTCTCGTCTGGGCCGTCAGCTCCGCCGTGGCAATCTTGCGGGACGGTTGGTCCGCTAGACGGCGGTAGAAGTTGGCTCCTTCACGATCATTGACAAGTGCCTCCATGTCCACGCCGTTGCAACCATGGTTGACGCACACTCCAGCTGAGGGGTGCATGTGCAGGAACTGACAATTTTGGCAGCGATGCATCGTCCCGTCCCCGGACTCCACGACGACTGGTTGAGAAGCTGCTCCGATCTCCAGAACCCAGCTGTCTGTGACCACCACGTTGGCGAGAATTTCCGAGACTGCAGAGGCAAGGGACTCATCGTCAGCACCGTGCTGCACCGCCACCGCATCAAGGTAACTCTTGACGGCACTCGGCATGCTCGAATATCCGCCAAACCGTCGCCCCTTGGGACGGAAGCCGGCCAGGCCAAGAATGCGCAACACCGAGGCAAGGAGCTCCTGAGTGGCATCCTTATCCAACCCAGGCAGGGTTTCGATATCCAGGACCGGTTTCAAGTAACCAATACCGGCGCTCTCGATGTCCCGACGCGCACCGTCGAAGGCAACGTTAAGCAGCTCGTTGCCGAGAGCGCGAAGGGAGTTAGTTGCGAATGTGGCGGCCTGCTCGGAAATGTCACGATGCCAGTCATCCTGCGAGCCGGGTTCGAAGGCACGGAACCACGGTTTCTTGTCGGCACCAGCATCTAGGGGGTAATGTCTGGCGCTGCGGGAAACGCCGGCCGGGCTGAGGCCGAGTTCTACGAGCCGGTGGGACACCGCTTCGGTGACCTTGAGCCAGGACCGCCCCGATAGTCTCGTAATGGCCTCGAGGAGAGGGGCCGGCCGTGTTCCCCCTTCGAGTTCTCGTTCATAGAGGTCTTCCCAATCCGGGCAGATGGCTCGCAACCGGGCAATGAAGTCCCGTTGTTCCTCGGTCATTGCCCGCCGTGCCGCCCGGTCACCGAATTCCGCCTGCAAAGTCTCGTTAGGGTCGAGGCTGGGCTCCACCGTCAGCTCGCGGGCCAAGGCCTGCGTCAAGGCATCCTGGTATTGACGGAAGTTTAGGGACGCGGAGGCCCGGGCCGCCGCGTCACGATTGTCCGTGAAGACAATGGTGCGGTAATCCTCGGGACGATCGCCCAAGGACAAGGGCAGACTGCGCATGTATACCTGCGTCAGCTGCTCCGAGTTCGTGCGGTGGCCGCGAATCGGACTGTAGACGCTTCCGTCTTCGGAGAAGTCCATTTGCCGTGTCGTTGCCTGCTGTGCACAGGCCAGGCACCGGTCCGGCAAGGCAGGCAGTCGGCCAGATCCCTCGGAGTCGATCTGGACTACATAAGCGTTGATCTCGTCCAGATGCGGGAGCAGGTCCAGCCTGCCCGATCGCTGGAGATGGACACCACGCACCTGGACTTTCTCTCCACCATTGGTCCACGACTCCTTGGTCGCGTAACCCTGTGCGGCCCCCTTGAGCCAAACCCACCGATACTGACTTCGCTTGCGCTGACTGAGGACTGGAGGGGTGGCATTCACAACTTCGAAGGGGGTTGCTGACAACATCTCAGCGTGGGGTAAATCGGGATCTCGGTTGACGTACCCCCCGAGGCTGATGTCACCGCATTCATTACAGAAAAGGAGTTCTAAGACCCGGGATTGGCATGCCGGGCACGCTGTCGCTGGCGCCGTCGACAATCGCCCGATGCGAGGCGACTCCTGCTCAGGAGCCTCCGGACATTCTGGATTGATACATGCCCACAGGCCGGAGAGGGATCTAGCAAAGAGATGGCCGCGCAACGGCACGGTTGACACCTCCCCCGCACCGGCAATGGCGGAAAGTATCTCGCCCGTTCGCTCGGCACGTTGCTCCTCGGGCAGGTTAGGTAGCAGTTTCCCGCCGATGGTGCTGACGGACGTCGGCCGAAATCGCCATGGATCTTCACCGTCTCGGCATGCAGCAGCCACTGCCACGGAGAGGGCATGGGAATCCACCGCTTTCTGAACTCGCAGTTCGACGTCGGAAAGGTCGACCGAATCGGGGATCTCCATTGCCTGTCCGGCTGTCACCAGGAAGCTGTCCCGTGGCGCCCCGAAGAAATCTTCCAGGTAGGCCAGACCTTCCTCATTCGGCTCCAAGGAAGCGGACGCAGCGATGATCCTCAGCTGGGGACTGCTCGGTGAAAGTCCGATTCTCTCCAGGAATCGACGAAGAAGGAGACCGACTTCCGTGCCCGCCGTGCCTCGAAACGTATGTAGTTCGTCGACCACGAGAGTAAATACGGAATCAGGGCTGCTCTGGAGCCAAAGCCGGGTCTGGTCGAACATGCGGTCTTCGTGGTCGCGCATGAGCATCACATTGAGCATGGCGTAGTTGGAGACCAGGATGTCTGGCGGCGTCAGAACCATATCCCGACGGTGTACCATCTCATTCCGCCGAGGATCCGTGAAGAGGGAGAGGACGGACCCGCCCTTTTCGCGCGCGACGGCGTCAAACTCTTCCATCAACTCTTTGATGGCCTGGGCGTCCTTGCGATAGTCGCGTTTCTTGCCGCTCATGGTGGTTGCACGAGCAGACCCGAGGGTGCTTCCGGTATACCTTCCGAACCAGATGCGGGCTCGCGGATCGCGGTTCTCCAGGGCACGCAGAGCACGACGGAGTCGGACCAGCTGATCTTCGACGAGGGCATTGGTGGGATACAGGATCATGGCCCGCATGGCTGCCGGCCGATGGGAACCGTCCCGGCGAAGGCCGGGTTCAGGCTTGGAGCGGGCTTCCCACCACGTATTCACAGGAGACGGGGCTCCCCAAGCCTTCGACTCTTGGACCAGTCGCGTCAGGATTGGGATCAGGAATCCCTCGGTCTTTCCAGAGCCCGTCCCCGATGTCAAGACGACGTTCCTCTGAGCGCTGGGTGGTCCGAGCGAATGGATGACAGACTCTGTCTGGTGTCGGCGTAGGCGAACCTCACTGCTGGAGTCCTCGATGCCGAACACCGCACTCGTCACGGCGCCGAGCACGTCCGGATCAATACCGGCCGAGGCTGCGACATCACCGACGACATCTGTTCCTGGATACGGCAGAACCGGCTCGATGAGCGGCTCGGTGAAAACTGCTGATTCTGCGGTCAGCAGGTTCCTTCGAGCAGCAGCCAACCCGGGATCCCGGAGACGGAAGGTGGTTTCGTAGTAGCTAAGGAACGCATCCGACAGGTTGTCCAGGAGGGTGATGGGGGTCAGCGCGTTCATGAGGACATCCTTGCGCGGAGAGCGGCGGCGAGTTCGTCGGTGACATCGCGGTATGCATGGTGGAAACCGCCTGGCGATGACTCTGGCAGACATCCACTGCTCAAGACGGCAGCGCGCTCGTACAGCTCTGGCAGACGTGCCCCGAGCGGCGTGGTGAGGATCTGCTCATCGTGATGAAATCCCAGTAGCGTCCTCCCGGCGGCCTGGGCCAGGAGATGCTTGCCTAACTCCACGTCGACAGCGGCCGCAGTACCGATTTCTACGTCATGTTCCGTCCGATACCAGTAGTCGCGTCGGTGGTAGCCGCGGTCTCGTCGGTAGAGTCCCGGAGCGTCCCATCCGGAGACGTCAATCCACGCGAGGGAATCGAGTTGGAACCTCTGGAAGGGACCCTGCTCGAGTCGCATATTGCGTCGCGGCAGGTTGGAAGCGACTTCCGACAGGGCCGGCAGCTGGCCCGCGATCAGCCTCCAAGACTCTTCGGCGTTGTCCACGCCGTCCAGTTCGATGTACTCGAGGAGATCGGAAGCCGAAGCGCCGGTGACGGTGGGCAGTTCGGCAAGCGAGCGGGAGGGGTGTAGTTCTGCCTCCAGGTCATCCACCACAGCTCGGAGACCCGCCATGCGCTCGAGTGACCAACCGCCCCCAAGTGCCACTCTGCCGTTGGCCAGCATGAGTAGTGCCGGCGGTGTGATCTCCCAGCGCTCCCTACGGAATGAATCATCCCGGGTCGTCTCCATCAGGCCTAACGCACTGAGGTCACGAAGCAAGTTGGCTTGATCACCGGTGTTTGCTCCCGATTGAGCGACGATGGCCTGAAGCGCCGCGATGTCGCCGCTATGCGTGTGAACGAGCGCATCGCTCACAACATCCGTACGGATGTCATGAACGTGGACTTCGGGCAGGCGTTCCGCGAAGGCCACTTTCGATTGTCCGGAGGCCTCGTTTCGAACCGCGTTCAGGGCCCGGCCACGTCGCTCCTCGTATTCACGTCGAAACTCCGGCTTCATGGCATCTACCCAGTTGATGGGCGTGCGACGGACAGCGCCGCATCGGCTGCACGTGCCGGTCTGCCACTTTCCCTTCGTCTTGCCATCGATGAACGTGGGGAACTGAAACACGTGGGATCCGGTCACGATGCACGCATCAGGCGCTGGCGCCGGCAGGCTCAGCGATTCCCGGCTGGTGGACTGTCGGTGATGCAGGGCGCTCCAGTCGACTTCACTCGGCAGGCCGCCGTCGAAGATCTTCCCTTCCTCTGCCAGCACGTCGACGCCGAGCACCGTGATGTCCGCGGCGTCAATCCCTGTGAGCGCGCTTGCTGCAGAGATGGGCCGAGTATCGTGGGCTGCTCCCTGATGGCGAACGAGCCCTTCGTAGTCCTGTTGCGTGCCCGTACGCAGACGCAGAGTTTCAGTCTGCAGCGGTGGCGTTGGATTCGAGCTCTTGCTTCCGCCTCGTGACTTGTGCAGCGACACACGATAATCCCCGGCTGCAAGGGAATCCGGCAGTTGTACGATGCACGGCCCCGAGATGCCCGCCTGCAGGACGGTCACCTTTTCGCCTTGGGCCCCAGGGGTCAGCCACACCTCGAACGAGGCCTTCGTGGAAGGAGCGGTCGTGACGATGATGTCGGGAAGGGCCGCTGCATGCCATTTCTTCAATCGGCCCGGAAGCCGAAGCCCGCCCTGCACGGTGAACTGTGTCTCGATGGGCGCGATGAGAGCGGTGACCTCGCTGGAGGTGAAGTCTCCGATGTTGGCGACGGCACCAGGGATGAAGCCGTCAATGATCAACCAATCCTGGTCGATGCCCTCAACGCGGAGATCCTTGTTCCCGGCGAATGAGGTGAGCGTCAGCAGGGTGCGCAATTCCTCGATCATGTCCAGGGATGCATCTGGACTGACCAGGATCCGATGCCTAGCTCCGGAGACGGCCCGGCGGGTCTCAAGGTATGCGCCGGCTGCCTCGTCCTGGACGAGCAGCACGATATGTCGAGGGCGTCGTTGCATGACCCGCCCGTCGGGTCCGGTCAGCCGGATCTCCCGCGTCAGCAGTTGGCCGGAATCAATGCCGATTTCGTATCCCGCGGCGTAAACGTGCGTTGACGACAGCTCGCGGGGCCTCAGGGTAACCTCGCCCTGTTCGTGGACCAGGCTCCAGGACTGCATGTCACCGCCTCGACGAAGGGCTAGCCCCAGGTCAGCGGACTCGCTATCACCGTGACGTCCCCGGAGCACCATGGCCAGTGGCACCCACGTGGTTTCCGATCCACCGAGCGATGAGGTCAGCCCGATGCTCGAGCTCGAGCGCTCGACCCGATCTACATCACCATCCCAAGCCCGCAATTCTGTGATAGCCGTTTCGGCGATTCGCTCTCGGACGTCCGCAGCCTGGTTCCACTTCTGGATAAATTCCTTGCCGGCACCAGATCCATGGATGTTCGTCCATTCGTCGATCAGGCTCTCCATCTCAACCGGGGAGAGCAGGGAACCGGGCAGTAGTGCGTACTGGGCGAACATTCGCTGGAATGCCTGGCGATCCGCCATGCGGATGATGGCCTGGGATACCGGAAGGCCGACGTAGCGGTGGTGGTTGGCATGGGCAGTGGGAAGGCCGAACCGCCCCTCCATGTCCTCCAGCCACCAGTTGAACGCTTCCCAGAAATCCTCCGTGACGCGGAAGTCGTTGCGCAGCTTCTCCTTGTCTGCCTCCTGCAGTCCAAAGGCGGCGAGCAAGTGGTTGTAGTAGTTCGTCGATGAAACGTACTTTCCGTCTCGGGTGGACTCTTGCATGGATTGCGCGGCAATCACCGTGGTCACTAGAAGTGCGGTGACCGGTGGGGGTTCGGAACGGTCTTCATATCGTTCTCGGTTGCTCAGGGAACGGGCATTCTTAACCCAGAGGGTGACCTCTCTTGCGTAGACGGCGAAGAGTTCCTTGGATGACGAAGAGGAGTTCATGACATTGCGGACGACCTCGAGCAATCGGTCCTTGCCCCGTCCGTGCTCCAGTCCGAAGCGTTCCTCCAGATGGCGGTACAGCTCTGGTTGAGGGTCCAGGTAGAGCGGCTTGCTCTCCATGTCTTCCCGTAGGAAGTACTGGTTGACCTGTTCATTCCACTTCAGGTATTCCTCGAAGGGACCCCACTTGCGAGAGTTGCGCAAGCGCCGACTCAGCGGTTGCGTCTCATGCCTCAGGTTCTCCTGGTTTCGGTCAACGGTGTGTACCGTCATGCAGTCCTCCCAAGGCCAAATGTGATGTCTAACCCAGAATAGGCAGGGGAGAAGACCTAATCAGGCGTTCCAAGTGGTTCTCACGTGGGGATTCCGTGTAGGCACGCTAGTAGAGCCCCACCCATCAGACACCGGCGTCCACGATCGCGCGTGGATCGACTCATCAGTGCCGCCCGATACGCTGAAGGATGTGATTACCGGTGAACTGAAGTCCCAAGTCGATAGCGTCTGGAACGCATTCTGGTCCGGGGGCATCTCCAACCCGCTGGAAGTCATCGAGCAGATCACCTACCTGCTGTTCCTCAAGCGCCTGGACGACGCGCAGACCGCCGCCGAGCGCAAGGCCGCCCGCACGGGCGAGCACCTCGAGCACCCGATCTTCCCCGACGGCACGGACCAGTTCGGCCGCTCCTACCAAGACCTGCGCTGGTCGAAGTTCAAGAACTTCGACAAGACCGAAATGTTCACGGTCTTCAGCCAAAGCATCTTCCCCTTCCTGCGCGAGGAGCTCACCCGCCAGTCCGACGGCAGCGACTCCTCCTACAGCCACCACATGAAGGACGCGCGCTTCACCATCACCAAGGATCACCTGCTGCAGAAGGCAGTGGACCTGATCGACCGCATCCCGATGGAGGACCGCGACACCAAGGGCGACCTCTACGAGTACATGCTCTCTAAGATCGCCACCGCCGGCACCAACGGCCAGTTCCGCACTCCCCGCCACATCATCAAGCTCCTCGTGGAGATGCGCGACCCGAAACCGATGGAGGCGATCTGCGACCCGGCCTCCGGCACATGCGGCTTCCTCATGGCCGCCGGCGAACATCTCCGCGAGCACAACCCGGACCTGATGTTCGACCCTGACCAAAGGGCGTTCTTCAACAACGGGCAGTTCCACGGCTTCGACTTCGACTCCACCATGCTGCGCATCGGCGCCATGAACCTGCTGCTGCACGGCATCGAGAACCCGGTCATCGAGAACCGCGACTCCCTGGCTGACCTGCACTCGGCCGACGAGGAGAAGTACGACATCGTCCTGGCCAACCCGCCCTTCGCCGGCAGCCTGGACTACGAGAACACGTCCAAGGAACTGCTCAAGGTCGTCAAGACCAAGAAAACCGAGCTGTTGTTCCTGGCCCTGTTCCTGCGCCTGCTCAAGCCCGGCGGCCGCGCCGCGGTGATCGTGCCCGACGGCGTGCTCTTCGGCTCCTCCAACGCGCACAAACAGCTGCGCAAGGAACTCGTCGAGAACCAACTACTGGAAGCCGTGATCAAGCTGCCGTCCGGCGTGTTCAAGCCCTACGCAGGCGTCTCCACCGCTGTTTTGTTCTTTACCCGCACCAACTCCGGCGGCACCGAGAACGTCTGGTTCTACGACGTCACCTCCGACGGCTTCAGCCTCGATGACAAGCGCACTCCGCTGGACACTAGCGACCTGCCCGATGTGCTCGAGCGGTGGCGCGCCCTCTGCGGTGATTCCGGTGAGGAACGTACGACGGCGGAACTCAGCCGAGCGCGCACCGAACGTTCCTTCGTGGTACCCAAGGTGGAAATCGCCGAGAACGGGTACGACCTGTCGATCAACAGATACAAGGAGATCGAATACGACGAAGTCGAGCACCGCGCGCCGGCGGACATCATCGCCGACATCGAGGTGCTCGATGAGGACATCGCTAAGGGACTCACAGAACTGAAGGGGTTACTGGCGTGAGGACTGTCGCGCTATCGGAAGTTGCTCAGGTCAACCCGCGATGGACCCCAGAGGCGAAGCCCGACGATGCTGTCTCATTCGTCGGTATGGCAAACCTAAGTGATGAGCGGGGAAGGGTAGTCGCTGAAGAACAGCGGCGAGTCAGAGAGGTGCGAACGGGATACACCCCCTTCTTAGCCAACGATCTATTGGTCGCCAAGATCACGCCTTGCTTTGAGAACGGCAAGATTGGCAAGGCTACTATCTCGGAGACTTACGGGGCGGGGTCAACCGAGTTTCATGTTGTTCGTCCTGGGGCTGAACTCGACGGACGCTACGCGCTTCATTTCCTTCGCCGACCTCATTTCCGAGCGGCGGGCGAACTGCGTATGACTGGTAGCGGGGGTCAACGTCGCGTGCCAGCCGATTACGTCGCTGGCACGAAAATCCCGCTGCCGTCCATGGACGAGCAGCACCGCATCGCCGACATCCTCGACAAGGCTGATGCCCTCCGGGCTAAGCGCCGCGCAGCCATCGCCCACCTCGATGCCCTCAGTCAGTCCATCTTTCACGAGATGTTTGGGGATCCGCTCGAGAACCCGAAGGGCGCGCGTGTAAAGGAACTAGCCGAACTGATTGATCCTCAACGCCCGGTTACGTATGGAATCCTGATGCCAGGACCTGACCAACCACAAGGGGTCAAGTACGTTCGAGTGACCGATATCCAAGGCGGACGTATCCGACAAGACACCGTTAGATCCACGACGGACGAGATCGCGGCGAAGTATCAACGTTCCGCACTTAGGCCCGGTGACTTGCTCATGTCGATCCGAGGCCACGTGGGTCGATTTGCTCTAGTTCCCGCTTGGCTAGATGGCGCCAACATCACGCAAGATACCGCCCGTCTTGCAATAGTCGGCGCCTATCCCACCTACGTACGGGAATGCTTATCTATGCCGAGTTTTCAGCACTGGATGGCGCGACACACCAAAGGTGTTGCTGTTAGGGGGATTAATCTTGGCGACGTTCGAAAGATGCCGATTCCGGTCCCGGCGCAAGAACATCAACGCGCTTTCGACGAGCGTGTCAGGAGTGTGGAGAAGCTGAAATCCGCGCATCGCGCTCAGCTGGACGAACTCGACAACCTGTTCCGGTCCCTGCAAGACCGTGCATTCAAGGGGGAACTGTGACGGCCGCGGTGAACTCTGAGCCACTCGAGTCCGAGGTGCCGATCTGGCCCTTCTTCGTGCGGCACGTGTTGGCGGTGCTGTCCGACGGGAGCACGCTGCATCGGCGCGACATCGTGGGGCGTGCCATCGACGCGGCTGACCTTTCGGAAGCGGCCCGGGTTGAGACGCTCAACTCCGGCGGGCTGCGTTCGGAACAGCGGATCGGCTGGGCTATTAGCAACCTCTTCAAGGCCGGTTGGATTGAACGTCCCATCCGGGCCAATTACCGCATCACTGAGGCGGGCCGCGCCTGGCTCGTCGAGCACCCCGAAGGCATCGGTAGCTTTTCCGACGCGAACCGGATCTTCGCGCCGTACTGGCCGCATGTGCAGAAGGACGCTGCCGACGTCGTGCCGGAGTCATCCCTGCCGGACGCCGCCGATCCGATCGAGCAGATCGAGACCGGCATCAACCGGATCACATCCGAGGTGGGCGAGGTTCTGCTGGTGCGGCTGCGCGAGAGCCACCCGGATTTCTTCGAGGAGGCCGTCGTCCGGCTGCTGCTGGCCATGGGCTATGGCGGGGCCGAGCAGCGGGGCCGGCGCATCGGTGGTTCCGGCGACGGGGGCGTGGATGGGGTCATCGACCAGGACGCGTTGGGCCTTGAGCAGGTCTATGTGCAGGCCAAGCGCTATGCCGAGGGCAATAACGTCGGCCGGGAGACCATTCAGGCGTTCATCGGCGCGCTGCACGGGTTCGGGGCCGGCCGAGGTGTGTTCATCACGACCAGCACGTTCACCCAGAACGCCCACGACTACGCGAAGAGCATTCCGACCAGGGTGATCCTCATCGATGGCCAGCGACTGGTCTCGCTCATGATCAAGTATCGCGTCGGTGTCCAGGTGGAGCAGAGCTACGACGTGGTGGGCATCGACGAGGACTTCTTCGAATAACGCCTACCCCGGTTTTGTCGACCCTCGGAACGCCACTGACGTGCGACTATGCCCTGTGACGGCCCGGTCAGTGGATAGCATCGGGTGATAGGTGTGGCTCGGCGCGGCTGAGGGGAAGCGAATGGAACAGGGCGCAAGCAGTGGCGGACACGAGTCCAACTACGGGTTTCTGACTGCCCAGTGGCCGGGTGTGTTCAGCGACGCCCGGGCCGCCGAAACCTACGCCCTGCGGGACCCCCGAAGCTCCCTGCTGTATGCCCGGCGGGCACTGGAAGCCCTGGTCGAGTGGCTCTACACCGCCGACCCGACCCTGCGCGTGCCCCTGCACGACGACCTGAACAACCGTCTGACCGAGCCACGGTTCCAGACCCTGGTCCCGCCCATGGTTCGCGACAAGATGCACGCGATCCGCAAGGTCGCCAACAAGGGCATTCACGGGACCCAGCCGGTCAGCACGCAGATCTCCGCGCACGTCGTGGCCGAGCTGTTCCACGTGAGCGTGTGGCTGGCCACGCGCTACACCACTGACCCCGGCGCCCGCCCTGCCTCGGGCACCAGCTTCGACCCAGCGCTGATGGCCCCCAAACCTGCTGCCGGTGTCGTGCAGTTGACCAAGGCCGAGGCGGAGGCCCTGGCGGCCAAGCTCGACACCAAGGACGCCGCGCTGAAGGAGGCGGCCCGTAAGGAGGCCGGGTACGAGGCGCGGATCCAGGCGCTGCAGGCCGAGGTCGAGGCCGCGAAGAAGGCCAATGAGAAGATCCCGGACGAGCACGACTACACCGAGGCCGGCACCCGCGAGTACATCGACCTCTACCTGGCCGAGGCCGGCTGGGACGTCACGGCGCCGAACGTGCGCGAGTTCCCGGTCCACACCATGCCCACGGCAGCCGGGACCCTGGACGGGGACGGCGCGGTGGACTACGCGCTCTGGGGGGCCGACGGGAAGCCCCTGGCCGTGCTGGAGGCCAAGCGGACCTCGAAGGATGCCCACGCGGGGCAGCAGCAGGCCAAGTACTACGCCGACTGCCTCGAGCGCGCCTACGGGCAGCGCCCGGTGATCTACTACTCCAACGGTTACCGGCACTGGCTCTGGGAGGACACCGTGTATCCGGAGCGGGAGGTCCTGGGCTTCCACACCCGCGACGAACTCCAGCTCATGGTCGACCGCCGGACCCAACGCCATCCGCTGGCTCAGGCGCCGATCCCGGCCGGCATCGCCGACCGCCCCTACCAGCACGAGGCCATCCGCGCCGTCACGGAGGTCTTTGACGACGCAAAACGCCGCCGGGCACTGTTAGTGATGGCGACCGGCACGGGCAAGACCCGCACCGTGGTGGCCCTGACCCAGTTGCTCAGCGAGAACCGGTGGGTCAAACGGGTGCTGTTCCTCGCCGACCGAAACGCGCTAGTCACCCAGGCCGCCCGCGCGTTCAAGAACCTCATCCCCGGGTCCTCACCGGCCATTCTGGGCAGCGACGAGGACGCAGGCAGCCGCATTCACGTCTCGACGTATCCGACCATGATGAACCTGATCAATGCCTCCACCTCAGGCGAGCTGACCGGTCCGCAGCGGCGCGGGGTCGGCTACTACGACCTGGTGATCGTGGACGAGGCCCACCGCTCCGTCTACCAGAAGTACCGCCACATCTTCGCCTACTTCGACGCCCTGGTCATCGGGCTGACCGCCACCCCGCACAGCGAGGTCGACCGCAACACCTATGCCCTGTTCGGGATCGAGAACAACAACCCCACTAACGCCTACGAACTCGACGAGGCCGTCAGAGACGAGTGGCTGGTCCCGCCCCGGGTGATCGACGTCCCGGTCGGGTTCATGCGCACCGGCGTTCGCTACGACGACCTCTCCCCCGAGGAGCAGGCGGAGTGGGACGAGAAGGAATGGGACGAGGACGGACTGATCCCGGACGAGGTCGCCGCCCCGGAGATGAACCGGTGGCTGTTCAACGCCGACACCGTGGACAAGGTGCTCGAAGTGCTGATGGACCGTGGGCACAAGGTGGCCGGCGGGGACAAGCTCGGCAAGACCATCGTGTTCGCCCGCAACCAGGACCACGCCCGGTTCATCGTCGAACGCTTCGACGCCAACTACCCTGCCCAGGCCGGTAACCTGGCCCGGGTCATCACGCACAGCGTGAACTACGCCCAGCGGCTCATCGACGACTTCTCCGACCCGGCCAAGGACCCGCAGGTCGCCGTCAGCGTCGACATGCTCGACACCGGTATCGACGTGCCCGACGTGGTGAACCTGGTGTTCTTCAAGCCCGTCCGGTCCAAGGCGAAGTTCTGGCAGATGATCGGCCGCGGCACCCGACTTCGGCCCGACCTCTACGGCCCCGACCAGCCCAAGACCGACTTCCTCGTCTTCGACGTCTGCGGCAACGCCGAGTTCTTCAACGCCGGGCTCTCCGCACCAGATGCCACCCTGGGACGCTCCCTGGCCGCGAAAACCTTCACGACCCGGGTCCAGCTGCTCCGTACCGCTGCGCTGGCCGGATACGACAGTGGATTCCGCGGTGATCTCGTGTCGCACCTCGGCTCCACCGTGCGCGGGCTACCCCGGCACAACTTCCTGGTCAGGCCGCACGTAGCGGCCGTAGAGCGTTTCGCCGAGGATGCCGCCTGGGAGAAGCTCACCGACCTCGACGCCGCCGTCGTCGACCAAGAACTTGCCCCCTTGGCCGCTGTGGTCCCGGGTGAAGGCCAGGAAGAGTCCAAGCGATTCGACCTGCTGGTCCTGCAGGCCGAACTCGCGGCGCTCAACGGCGACACGGCCGGCCTCGCGCAACTGGGCGCCCAGCTGGTTAAGATCGCCGCGGCGCTCAAGGACCAGCAGAACATCCCGAAAATCGCGGCGCAGCTGGACGTGATCGACGCCGTCGTGGAAATGGAGTCCGAGGACGGTGCATGGACCGCCGTGGACCCCCTGTGGCTCGAGACGGTCAGACGCAAACTACGGGATCTCGTGCCGCTCATTGAGAGGCGCAAGCGCAAGCTCGTCTACACGAACTTCGAGGACGTCCGCGGCGAACTCACCGAGGTGGACTTGGAGGGCGTCAAACGGTCCGCCTTCGACGTCTCCTATTACCGTGAGCGAGCGGCGCTCTATCTACAAGAGCACCTCCAACACATCACCATGCAAAAGCTGCGCCGCGGCCGTGCGCTGACCGCGACCGACCTCGAAGCACTTGAGCAGATACTCCTGGACAGCGGTGCCGGATCCCGCGAAGACCTGGGACGCGCCGCTGCCGGTGACCTCGCCGGATTCATCCGCTCGTTAGTGGGCCTGGACCCCGAAGCTGTCCAAGAGGCATTTGCCGAGTTCATCTCCGAAAGCACGCTGAATACCCGTCAGCTGAAGCTGTTGAACATGCTGATCGCTCAACTCACCCGCGGTGGCGGCATGACGGCCGGCGCGCTCTACGAACCCCCGTATACGGAAATCGCTCCTCATGGACCCGATGACCTTTTCCCCGCGGACACAGTCGATCGAATATTCGACATCGTCAATCGCTTCGGGAACACGAGTCTCCCGGCCTCGGAGGATGTTGTCGGAGAAATCGCCTAACGCTGATATTTCAGCCTGTGACTCGTAGCCCTGCGAGAACCCCGCCTCTCTATCTCTGTGATCAGGCGGTGCACCCCGAAGGCTTCTGCGCGATCGTAGTCAGTTATCCAGACGTGGCTCTGCGGAGATAGTCACGCCCAGCGACTCCGCGAGTTGATCCAGCAACAGCCTCCCGGTGCCCTCCAGGAGAGAGCCGTTGGCGTTGCGCGCCGGGGACAGGCTCCACCGGCCCCTTTCGTGGGGCACACGGTCGGCGAAGAGTACGGCCACCTCGGCTTGTGTGCGTTCGGTGAGTTCAGCCTGGCGTGAGTGCCAGATGATCCCGTCGAGGTGCTGGTCGGCATGGATCGCCCGGGCCACCTGCCGGGTGCAGGGGTAGTGCTCCGAGGAGCTGCTGGCGATGTTCATCCGGTCCAGGCCGAGCGCCTGGAGTTGCTCGTCGCGAAGGTCGACCAGCTGTAGGTCCCTGGGCGGTAACACCTGTGCGTGCAGCTTCCCGAGCAGGGACATCTCCGACACCACCCGGGACCCCACGCTCACGTTGTGAAGACTGGTCTCGAGCAAGGCCGCCTCGAGCGTTTGGGCCAGGTACAGGGTCGGCACCCTGCGGCCGGATTCCAGGGCGTCGAACGGTGAGAACCGGGTGTCGCCGAATCCTGGGTTGGGCTGGCCGAAGCCGTCGCGTGCGTCATAGACGCGGAACCAACGCCGGCTTGAGAAGAACGGCGCCGAGGGAAGGCCCCCGGAACGGGCCAGCTCCACCAGCTCGGTCACGGCCACAGTGCATCCGTCCGGGTCCGGGCACTCAAGATCCTGGGGGTCGAACTGGATGCTCACGCGATGTTCGACTGGGCCCGGCGGATTTCAGCGGCATACCTCTCAGCGGCCTTCTGGGCGCGCCGAGGATCAGTATGTGCCAGTTTGGCAGGAACGTTGTCGCTGAGCAGGCCCGTGGGCTTGCAGAGCCAGGCCCACAGGGACCAACCGTCCAGTCCGGCCTCGCTCAGCGGCCGGACGAGATCGGCTACCTCCGGTCGGAGTTCGCCGGCACTGGTGAGCTGCACCGAGGGGATCAGCGTCTTGCCGTTGAGCTTCACGGTGAACAGCTCGTTGTTCTTGCGCAGGCGCGATACCCATGTCCGCACCGAGGACGGTGGTACGTGCCTAAACTGCGCCAGTGACTCGTGGGTCTCGTAGCCCATTCCGAGCAGTTCCTCGTTCAGGGCGGCGCTTCGCAGGATCTGACGCTGGGTGGCCTCTGGCACCACGGGCATATTGACCTTCAGCATGAGCTGATTGATCGACGCCGCCAGGTTGTCGCGGGCGGCGACCTTCATGCCCTCAGCGACCTGGAGCAACTGAAGGGCCTGCTGCACGCGATCCTTGCTGACGCCAGTCACCTCAACATGCCCGGCCTCTTCAGTGACTTCTACCCTCTCGGGGACCTGTGCGCTCATGACGCCACCTCCAGTACCCCATTGTAGCGATGTATCGAAGCGAACATAAGATGCTACAGCGCTTCAGCCTTGACTACCAGCTCGGTCCTGGAGATCGACCAAATCAGTCCTCGATCTCGTCGGCCTGCAACAGCCACGCACGGAACTCAGAGAACACACGGCGGATCTTGGATCCTACGGAGGCCACTGGCAGCTTGTGCTCATTTATCCACCGCAGCACGGTGCCCTGGCCGACCCGCATCAACTCAGAGATCTCATCATGTCTCTCCATATTCTGGGACACCGGCTGGCGCCCGTTGAGATCACGATACGAGCCGAGTGGTCCCAGATTCGGATCCGTCCACAGGGGAGCCTGTGGATGGAGAGAAACCTGCCCGCCCTCGTCCGTAGACTTGTAGTAGAGCACCGAAAGCCCCAGATCAATCCGGGGTGGACTGGTCTAGGGCTCGGCTCATAGCTGGACACTATGGCCTCACCTTAACCGGTCTGGCGCAGTGCTCTTGACGGGTTACGGCCCGGAACGGAGGAGTGCTACGTGGCACGCCGAGTGAGCAGAAGCTCCAAGACAGGACAGTTCGTCAGCCCCAAGACCGCCAAGGCAAGCCCGAAGACCACCACCACTGAGCGGGTCGGCAGGGGAACCTCGAACGCACAGCCGGTGAACCGGTCGGCCATCACCGGAAAGTTCCTCTCCAATGCCTACGCCAAGAGGCACCCGGACACCACCATCAGGCAATGGGTCTGAGATGAGAGCGAAGTTCACCATGTCGGGCAACTTCGAGAGGGACCTGAAGAAACAGGTCCAGTCAGCCGTTAATGACGTCACCGCGGACTACCAGCGGATCTTCGACGACGTGGGCCGCCGCTACAAGGGCCGTCCGGTCTCGCAGATCAAGCCGGCGCTGAAGCGGGCGGTTGAGGCCCGAGGCGGCAAGTTCACCGACCCTGAGCTCACCCGCTACGCAGAGCACATCGCCAAGGGCACGCCCATCAAGATGCAGGTCAAGTAGTCACGCTCCGCCCCGGCTCCTGGCAGTCAACATGATCGCCCCGGCGCCGGGGCGGCGCATCAATGGAATGATTCAGATCTGTCGTTTTCCATAGTCGGCATCATGGTTACCCATTCTGGGAGACCTGTCCTGTTCGTGATTCGATCGTGCAAAGAACCTCGGGCCCTCAGCCTCATGAATACCGCCCGCACCACCTCACGGACGCCGCGCAGCATTCCACCGAAGCAACGGGCCAGCTGCGCATACAGGCACCCACCAACGAGGGAGGACAGTGACCCTCGAGGCTCTGCACGCCCCCCGGGCCGGGCACGCTAGTTCACGCTCATCTACCACCGGACTGGACCGGTAGGCCCACCACGCGACCACTACAGGCAGCTGCAATCCGCGACCCGGGAGCCGGGTGGGGGATCATAGAAACTGGCGAGTCTGCATTGACTTGCCAGTTTCCCTTCTTTGAAACCTCGAGGGTGTATAGGCGGGCTGGAGGCGTTATGAAGATCGTCACGTTGAGAGTGAGCAATTTCCAGTCGTTCGGCCCGGACTCAACGGCGATCGATTTGTCGGACCTCACCTACGTGCTGGGTCCGAACGGCGCGGGAAAGACCGCGGTTCTCGAGGCGTTGTCCAGGCTCTTTAGCCCGATTGCGGCACAGCGCGCGATTCGGCTCAGCGATTTCCATGTTCCGCACAGCATTGCCGACACAGGGACCGACGACGCGTCGTCGACGTTGTGGATTGAGGTGGATCTGATTCTTCCAGAGAGTGCGGAGGATGGACGGCATGCGTCGGTGCCTCCCAACTTCTCACATATGCGGATCGCGACCGAAGACGGCGTCCCGCAAGTCCGCGTGCGTCTGACCGCGACGCTCGCGCCGGACGGAGTCGTCGACGAGAAGATTGAGTACGTCCTGGATGCCGATGAGTCCGGGCACCCTGAGAAGACCGAGTCGATGTCTCGCTACGATCGGGGCCATATCGAGGTGCACTATCTTCCGGCACGCCGGGATCCGAGCGAACACATCGCCTACACGACGTCGTCAGTCATTGGGCGAACACTCCGTGCCGCGGACTGGGCCGTGGAACGCAGCACGCTCACCAAGCTCAGCGACAAGATCACGAAGACCTTGACCGCGAATGCGGCGGTAGCGAGCATCGGTGTCGGGCTCTCTGCCGAATGGAAAAACCTGCATACCGGCGCGTTCTTCACCGACCCAGCTATCGCATTCGGTCGAGGCGAAATCGAAGGGGTCCTGCGTCAACTCACCGTCACCTTCTCCCCATCCCATGACGGAGCGGCGTTGCCCTTCGAGCGGCTCTCCGATGGACAGAAGTCGCTGCTGTACATCTCACTGGTGCTGTCGTGGCAAGTCCTCGCGCGACGGGTGCTCGCAGGCCAGGAACCGTCGCTAGATCCAGACAGACTGCGACCGCCGGTACACACAGTGATCGCTTTGGAGGAGCCCGAGAACAGCCTCGCGCCGCAGTATCTCGGCCGTATCATCCGGCAGTTGCGCGGCGCGTGCGCTGAAGGAGACGTGCAGGCGATGGTGGCCACGCATGCGCCGACATTGCTGCGTCGCGTCGACCCGGAGACTATTTGCTTCCTGCGACTGAACGACGAGAGAGAAACGACAGTGGACCGCATCTCTCTCCCGGAAAATGACGAAGAAGCCGCGAAATACGTCCAGGAGGCCGTCGAAGCTTATCCGGAACTGTACTTCTCACGCCTCGTGGTTCTCGGCGAAGGCGCCAGCGAGCAGGTCGTGCTTCCCCGAGTCCTGGCCGCGGCTGGCATAGCAGAAGACGACGCCTCCGTGTCCGTGGTACCCCTCGGCGGTCGGCACGTGAATCACTTCTGGCGGCTCCTGAACGACCTGCAAATCCCGCACGTCACCCTACTCGACCTAGACAGTGGCCGGTACCAAGGCGGGTGGGGACGCGTGCGCAATGCGTTGACACAGATCAATAAGACCAAGCAGACGTATAGGCAGGAACACATTGATCGCCTGCCGCAGTGGAACGATGATCTGGACTTCCCGGTTTACGAGAAGGAGGGAAAGTCTGCTCTGCGTGTACTTGAAAAGCATGGCGTGTTCTTCTCAAACCCGGTCGACCTGGACCTGATGATGCTCGATGCCTTTCCCGCCGCATACAACGCGAAGCGCAGCACACCCGACGATCAGACGATCGTCGCCGTCCTTGGAAAGAAGCATGCCGGTGAAGACCGTCTCGAAGAGGACGTGCGCGGCCTGTTTGACGACTACCATGCGAAATTCGATCTGCGTAGCAAACCAGCCACCCATCTGGCGGCCCTCTCGATGATCCACGACGACGAGCTCAACGACGGGCTCCCGGACGTCCTGGGTCGACTCGTTGAACACGTGCGGGCCCGCTTGAAGGAGCTGCCGGAGTGATCAGCCCGGAGGATTGGACCCCAGTCGACGGGATAACCCTCGAACCCAACGCCATATCGGCGGTGAAAGCGAGCACCGGCAGCGTCGTCGTTGCAGCGGGACCGGGCGCGGGCAAGACCGAGCTTCTCGCGCAGCGCGCGGATTTCCTGTTCCGCACCGGTGCCTGCTTGTATCCACAACGAATCCTCGCGGTGTCATTCAAGGTGGACGCGGCCAGGAATCTCCGCGAACGAGTGCGACGCCGGTCCGGCGCCCGATATGCGGCCCGATTCGACAGCTTCACCTTCCACGCGTTCGCGAAACGAATCATTGACAATTACCGACTTGCATTAACCGGACCGGACGCCCTGAACCCAGACTATCGAGTCGACCGAAAGACTCGGATCGAGCGAGAACAGATCACCTTCGATGACATGGTGCCGCTCGCACTCGACATTCTCGAGAAGAACCTCTATGCCCGCGGCGGCATCCGCCAGACCTACAGCCACGTGTTCTTCGACGAGTTTCAGGACGCCACCGATACCCAGTACAAGCTCATCAAGGTCGCGTTCGGCGAGTCCGCCGCCCTCTTGACGGCGGTCGGTGACGTCAAACAACGCATCATGGCATTCGCTGGCGCTCTTGACGGAATCCTGCAAACATTCGCCGACGACTTCGACGCGGTATCCCTCCCGCTTTACCAGAACTTCCGATCCGCGCCACGGCTGCGACGAATGCAGAACCGGATGATCGCCGACATGGATCCCGACGCTGCCAGCGACATTGGGAGCCTCGCCGGTGACGACGGCGTCATCAACATCTGCGAGTTCGGCTCCGACGTTGAGGAAGCCGAGTACATCGCTGATCTTGTCAAAACACAGATCGACGCAGGTACTCCGCGAGCCGAGATCGCGATCCTGATCCGGCAACAACCGCATTTAATGGGTGCCCCCCTTTTCGACGCACTAACAACACGCGGCATTCCATTTCGAAACGAGCAGACTGAGCAGGACCTGGCCGCTGAGCCCGCCGCGGCTCTCATCCTCAACTTCATACGCGTGGTCGCCGACGACCGTCAGCCAACCGCCTATGCGGAGCTGATGCGCGTTGCGTCCCGACCTGACGCGTCAGAGGAAGATGCGCTCCGTTTCGACCGGCAACTCAAACGCCTCCTTCAGGAGGCCCGCAGGGCGCTGCGGGCCGCCCCGGAACTCGCGGGTGAGCTTGCGTTCTGGCGAGCTTGGACGGACAAGCTCATCAGGTTGGTGACCCGCCCGGCGCTGCTCGCGCTCTCACCTGGATACGCCCAGGGCTCCCGGTTCGATGATCTGGTTGATCAGGCGTTGCTTGCTTTCGAGGCAGCGCTGCGCCTCGCTCCTGATCCGTCAGTGGCGGTTCAGCACCTTTCCGACACCGACGCCATTCGCATCCTCACGATTCACAAGTGCAAAGGCCTCGAGTTCGAACACGTTATTATCCTTGGCGTCGAGAACGAGACATTCTGGGGAAAACCCGATCGGGCGATGGCGGAGTTTTTCGTCGGCGTCTCGCGCGCGAAGACGCAACTCACCCTTACCTGTGTGGAGCACCGCAGACGTCCCCACGGGCACACCGGACGGTGGGACGCAAATCGCACTGCGCACGAGACCTTCCTCAATTACGCGCTAGACGAGTAGCAAGGGTGTGGCTGGCCTGCCACTTTGGGAGTGACGATGGGTCCGCGGGCGACCGCTGACTCGGTTGGGCTGGCGAGTGTCGACGAGGCCGACGCGAACTGGAGGCGAAGCTCGTCGCCTTCCGTCGATGCGCACCAACTTGCCCCCGCCGGCTGCGGGCCAGGATGGCGGTGCTCGCTACTTGTATGGTGCGATTTGTTGCCATCGCACCGGCGGGTATCGTGCCTCCGTGGCCAACATATTCCCGAAGAACACGTGCCTGTTTTGCCCCAATGCGAGCGTCGGCGTCGGCGAACATGTCTGGCCGAGGTGGTTCATTGCCGACTTCGAGGGGCAGGGGCCGTTCACAACAGCTCGTGCGGGGGTTGTATATACGAAGCGTGACCGAACGACTCCGCACAACTCGAGCGCGTTGCAGAGTGTCCATGTCCCGTGCTGCGAAGAATGCAATTCGACTCTCGACACGACGATCGAGAAGCCCGCAAAACCTGTCGTGCGCCGGCTGCTTGGCCATCAGGACTCCGCCGATGAACTCGTCTTGTCTGCCGATGAGTGCGCGGCCCTAGGCCGATGGCTTTTGAAGGTCGGCATTCTCTCAGCGCACCCGGCTGCCAGGCACGATCATCCTGGGCTGCAGCGAGACCCTGATCTGCCCACGCTTGGGAGCGTCCGGCCTGAGTGGCTGGAGTGGATGCGCGCGGGGAGAACACCTCCCGATGGCTTCTCGGTATACATCACTCGTCGCAACCTGAACGCCGAGGACGCTGTGCCCGTCCTCAAACAGCACATCGCTCTTCCGCGATTGGTCGTCGATGGTGAAGACCTCAATTTCATGAGCCGGTCATTCGGGCTGAGCGGCGTTAACGCCACGATTGTGTGGCATCCAGGATGGCCGATCATCCACGCGCAGGTTGATTCTGGTCGCGCCGTACGACTATGTCCGGATCCGTACGAGGTGGATTTCGGGCGGCTGCCAGAGGTGCACCCCCAAGAGTTGGCGTTCCGGGATGGAGCCATCGCCCCCTTGATGGTCTCTGCCGAGGAGTTCGCGCAAGCCGCACAGCAGGCGTTGAGTGTTAACCACGACGCGCACACGGCGCTCTCCGGCAACACCTTCCACTCTGAAGACTGACCCGAAGCTTCCTCGAGTTCCGGTGTCCCCCATAATCGCAAGGTAAAGCCGAGCTCATAGAGCACCGCTTCTTCGATGGGGATGGTCATGATGCGATTTGCTCGGTGGGGAATCCTTGCCGAACACAGATACGGCCCTCGTCGTGAGCCCCATCAGCCCCAAGACCCCTTGCTTTTCAAGAAATGAGCCGTGCCGCTATTTATTTTCGCGAGGCCCCTCGCCTATCGCGGAAGCTCACATCTTCGGAACACGCCGTGCAGCATGTCTTACTAAAGGTTCCTTTGATGCGACGCCGGACTGGGTCTCCCGACAGCACCCGCCGGTCGATCC